>JACQXX010000077.1 GCA_016208495.1 Acidobacteriota bacterium
CTTTGCCTGGGAAGACAAATTCAGGCGTGTTCTTCTTCGCTTTGAGCGCTATGCCCAACGTCATTTAGGCTTCAAACTTCTGGCCTTTACCCTCATCAACTTACGGGAGTTTTGTAAGGCTTAAAACTCGCAACCAGTTCGAGGGATGGTTCTCTTTATTGATGATTTGCAGTGGGGAGACCTGGATAGTGTGGGATTGTTAAAAGACATTCTACAGCCGCCGGATGCTCCTGGAATGTTGTTTATCGGGGCCTATCGAAGTGAAGAGGTTGAAAGCAGCCAGTTTCTCCAGGGTTTCTTTTCAACTCAAACGGTATTGGACAGGCAATTTCCATATTGGGAAATTGATTTACAACGATTGTCCAGGGTTGAAGCTAAGCAACTAACGACACTCCTGCTCGGAAAGGAAAGCAGTGAACACCAGGTTGAAAAAATTGCCCAGGAATCAGATGGCAGTCCGTTCTTTATCAGTGAACTTACCAAATATCTGATGGAGAAAAACCTGCTCAATCGACCGGAAGCTGAAAATGAAAAAATGACGCTTGAGCGGGTTATTCGCTCGCAGGTCGAGAGTTTGTCAGCCTCTGCACGCACGTTACTGGAAGTCGTTGCCGTAGCCGGCCAACCAGTTACCCATCAAGTTGCCAAAGAGTCCAGTCATTTGGAAAGCATTGAAAATCTGTTTTCTTATTTGCGCAACAGTCATTTACTTCGCTCCACCGGCCAAAGCGGCTCTCAGGAGATTGACACCTATCACGATAAAATTCGCGAGGTTGTCACAGGCCATTTAGAACCAGGATTAGTCAAAACCTATCATCACAGTTTGGGTCAAGCGTTGGAAGGCGCCATAGAGGTTGATTTGGAGCGTCTGGCAAAACATTTCAGGCTCGCCGAAGAACTGGAAAAAGCCTTTGAGTACACGATTCGGGCGGCCAAACAGGCCGAAAAATCGCTGGCATTTGAGCGGGCAGTCGAGCTTTATCGGCAGCTCTCAAGCTTAAAAGTGACCATTGAGCCGGTGCAAATGAAGGAGATCCAAATCGGGATGGCAAATGCGTTGGCAAATGCCGGGAGAGGTGCTGAAGCAGCCAGGGTATATCTATCAACTGTAGCTCATTGTAATGGAGCAGAACAATTGCAGTTACAGCGTAAAGCAGCCGAACAGTTTCTTAACGCCGGTCAGATTGAGCACGGGCTGGAGATCCTCAATCAAGTATTGGAGAAAGTAGGTGAAAAGCTCTCAAAGAATACCTTGCAAAGCCTGGTATCAATTGGAATCGCACGGACAAAACTGTGGTTGAGAGGGATAAATTACCGGGAAAGATCTGAATCAGAAATCGCACATCAGGAATTACTGCATATCACCGCACTCTTTACTGCCATTGATTCCCTGGTAGGTGTCAATCCACTCCAGGCATATGATTTGCAGACGAAACATTTTTTACTGGCATTAAAAGCAGGTGAACCCTACCGATTGACCAAAGCCTTGATGTACGAAAGCATATTTTTAGCCTTTAGCGGAACACGAAAGAACAAAACATCATTAAAATTTATCGAAATGGCTGAGGAGTTAGCTCAACGGATAGCGAACTCAGAATTATGTGCCATGGTTCATTTTGGAAGGTGTATGACTTCATTTTCTCAGGGCAACTGGAAAGAGGCATGGCATTCCTTTCGTGTCGGAGAAGAAATTACCCAAAAAGAATGTATCGGAGAAGATAATGGATCCGCCATACGCGGAATAGAAAACATTGTGACCTGGGGACTAAGATCCCTTTATTATCAGGGAAATGTGAATCAATTACTGGAAAAGCTCCCACAGTATCTTGTCAGTGGAAAAGCCAGGGACAATTTATTGATGCTGACAAATTTAGGCACTTATGTTGTCTATCTGAATTATTTGGCTGAAGACAAACCGGAAAAAGCCCTGAATGAATTAGAGCACACCAGTAATTTGTGGAGTCAACACAGCTTTCACCTCCACGACTACTGGAAACTACTTGGACAGTCTGAAATTGGGCTTTATTGCTCAAATCCAGGCCCAGCCTGGGCAGAAATGAATACCAGATGGCCTCATATTCTGCGTTGGGGAATCCGATCTATTCAATTGATATTTATCGAGACATTACATTTTCAGGCACGCCTGGCCCTGTCGCTGGCACAACATCAACGACATGCCAGCGGTTTTCTCAAGATTGCCCAGACGAATGCCAGACGAATAAAGCGGGAAAAAATCGCCTATGGCGATGGCTGGGCAGAGTTGATTTTCGCCGGGGTTGAGGCTACCCGAGGGAGAACCACTGCTGCTATCAACCATTTACATTTGGCAGAGACAAAATTGGCCGGGGCCGATATGAAGCTCTATGCCGCTGCTGCAAGCCGCAGACGAGGTGAGTTACTTGGCGGTGAAGAGGGGAGCGCGTTGATTCAGCAGTCGGAAGAATGGATGACTGGGCAGCACATCAAAAACCCTGCTCGAATGGCTGATATGCTTGCTCCAGGCAGGTGGAAACCCCCTGGGGCGAACAAACTTTGCGAGCTTGGATTGTAATACCAGTTTGTAGTCAGTAGTCAGTAGTCAGTAATTCACTAAGTTTATTTGATTGAACTATTTGACTGTTTTCTAATACAAAGGTCTCATTGCAAATTGGTAAGTACCTTACCGAAAATTTCCAGACATTTTAACCACGAAAAACACGAAAAACACGAAAAAGATCAAACACTTACCAAACCCAATATCTTCGGGAAACTTATGACAAGGTACTTATAACAGTTGAGAAAGGTGACAATTTGAGAATTCATCACTTTGTCACCTTGTCACCCTGTCACCTTGTCACCTTGTCACCCTGTCACCCTGTCACCTTGTCACCTTGTCATCTGATCTTGATGGTGCCCGGACCCCTGGCCTACCCCAGATCCGGTGGTTGCTGATTGGGGTGGGTTCGGTGTACCGGCAACCAATGTCCATGCCCCTCCCGGCAATTTCCTGGCCTGAACCCGGTTGTTGGCCGTGTCGCCCACCACCAGAGTCATTCCTCCGGCAAACATTCCGGTGGTAAACCCTGCAAATACCACTCCTTCCGGATTCCGAAATTGCCCGGCGAGTCCTCCAATGCCCGACCCGGTTCCACCATATGTTATGGCCAGCCCGGCATTGCCCCCGGCAAACTGGAGAATCCGATTATTTCCGGTGTCGGCTACATAGAGCCTTCCAGCAGCGTCAATCTTAATCCCCTGCGGAGCACTGACCTTGTGAACGCCGTTCCCGCCGTTGCTACGTTGGCAATCCGCAACACCCGGCTGTCTCCGGCATCGGTGACAAAGAGCCGGAAGGTCAAATCGACAATCAGTCCCAGTGGCGTTTCCGTTGGTCGCCGGGCTATAAACGACCTGTGCCCGAACAAATTGCCCAAAACTGCGATGGAATGTATTCGTCCCACCCTGACAAGTTGAGAGTTGTGATCGATAAAGTCAATGCATCTCCTTGTGACAAAGGGAAAGAAGGGTATAATCCGCAAGTTCAATCAATCCAAGGGAGTAACCATTTTGTCACGAAAAACAGCTTCTTCGGAACGTCAGCACGAAGTCACCTTTTGCAATACTGTCACGAAATGGGCGGTTGGGTTGTTTGCCCGACACCCGGCACTCCCATTTGGAGATGCCTCGATTGAAGAATATGGACAAGGCAGCCTGCAACGGCAGGATTTGCGTTTTTACGAACGCGGTCAGGGTACTGAAGAACGCGGGCGACTCGCTCTCTGCGGCGAAGTCAAACTCCCCGGTACCATTCAAGGCAAATCACCTTTCTTCCCAAGCCTCCTTGAAGATGCCTTTGGGAAAGCGACCAGGGTTGGATGTCGTTATTTTTTCACCTGGAACATCGAACACCTCGCCCTCTTTGATTGTTCGTTATGGGACAAACCTTTGCACGAACGATGTATCGGCGAGTGGAAACTGGGCCTGCAACTGGACCGCTCGGAACAGGTTACACGAGCAGAGGTGGTTGCCAAACTGCGTGATGAATTCCTGCCGAAATTTCTGACTGACTTTGCGGAAATATTGACCGGACGCCGTGAAAATTTTGCCCTGCCGCCATCGGATTTTTACATTTCGGTTCTGGAGACACATATTGCCGGTCCCTTGGGTCCGGTTCGCGAGTTGAGAGACTACTTGAGTCTGCGAGCTGACAGCGATTCGGCTTTCGATTCCCGATTGCGGGAATGGATGACGAGCGAGCAACAATGGAACTTTGACCGCAACGACTTAAATTCATGGCGCGAAGCGGTTGACCGTGCCGCGCGAACCATGGCGTATGTACTGAGCAACCGGATCCTCTTTTACCAGGCGGTACGAGCCAGAAATGCATTGCCCGAACTGCATTTTCCGTCAACTGCCGATACGTCCTTAAAAGCGCTTCGCTATTTGTGCAAACGATTCCGGGAAGCGGTTGAAGTGACCGGCGACTACGAACCGGTATTTTTTCCGAACGACAGTCGTCTTGAAACGGAGGAACAGAGGGAATGGGCGGCTCTGACGGCGCTTTCCGGCACACATTCGCTTGAAGCCTGGAACAGCTTCATTACAGCGGTTGAAAAGTTCAATTTCAAGGAGATTCCCAGCGATATTCTCGGTGGAGTCTTCCAAAAGCTCATCAGTCCGGAAGAGCGGCATAAGTTCGGCCAGCATTACACCGATGAAGATATTGTGGATGTCATCAATGCCTTCTGTATCCGCAAGGCCGAAGATATCGTCTTTGACCCGGCCTGCGGGAGCGGCAGCTTTCTGGTTCGCGCCTACTATCGCAAAAACCATTTAAACCCGACCCTCGGCAACCAGATTTTGTTGGAAGGTCTCTACGGATGCGACATCAATCCTTTTCCGGCACATTTGGCAACGCTCAATCTGGCGGCCCGCCACATTTCGAACGAACAAAATTATCCCCGAATCGCCCGGAAGAATTTTTTTGCCGTTCCAACCGATGCCGATTTCTGCCGGCTTCCAACCGGGTTCACCGATGCCGACAAAAAACCCGAATACCAATCAATCAAAATTCCTCTTTTGGATGCCGTGGTCGGAAATCCTCCCTATGTTCGACACGAAGCCATTCCCCAATCGGGAGCCACAAAGTTTGTAGACCAAACCAAAAACTATATTCACCAGGTGGCGGCCAAATCACGGCTTCCGGGCGACTTTTCCAAACAAAGCGATTTGCATGTCTACTTTTGGCCGGTCGCTGCCCAGTATTTGCGGGAAGACGGGTGGTTCGGATTTTTAACCTCTTCAAGCTGGCTGGATGTCCGGTATGGATTTGCCCTTCAAAGCTGGATACTTCAACATTTTCGGATTGTAGCGATTTTGGAAAGCACCAATGAACCCTGGTTTGAGGATGCACGTGTCAAAACCTGCGTCACCATTTTGCAACGGTGCAAAGACCCGAAAAAACGGGACGACAATCTGGTTCGATTTGTCCGCCTGACGAAACCGATTGCGGAACTGCTTGGGCCTCGCGCCGATGAAGTGCAACGCCAAAAAGCCGCCGAAGCCTTGCGCGACTCGATTTTACAAACCAAAAAGGATACCCATACCGAACGAATGCGCATCCTGCTCAAAAAACAGGGTGATTTGTGGACGGACGGCCTTTCGGTGGCTGAAATGTTTGAGCGCCTCAAACACAGCGGCGCGGAACTTGAAGAGGACAATGAACCGGAAAACCCTGTGAAACTCCGTAAAGGCCGCAAAGCGCCGGGTTCCGCCTCTCTTCCCCCAACCTCGCCTGAAGGTGACGGAACCTCATCGCGGGCTTATGGAGGCGGGAAATGGGGACGCTACCTGCGGGCACCCGATTTGTATTTTGACCTCATGCGCGAATTCGGAAGCCGGTTTGTCCGTTTGGGAGACGTGGCTACCATCCGGTTTGGCATTAAAAGCGGCTGTGATGATTTCTTTATGCCGCGCAATGTGAGCGCCAAAGTGCTGGAGCAGTATCCGACCGACTCGGGCTGGAACAACGCCCCACTGATGCAGGGCTGCCAGCGAACCGATGTTGAGAATGGAAAAGTGGTCATTGTCGAATGCGGCGACGGCACCTGGCATCCGATTGAGGCGCAGTTTGTTCGCCCTGAAGTGCATAACCTGATGAGAATTGACCGTCCAATCGTAACGCCCGAGCAACTTGACCGGGTTGTGTTGTGGGTCAATCAACCATTGGAAGAATTGAAAGATACGCTTGTCCACCAATTCATTACTTGGGGAAGCACGCAAACATTCGCTTCAAGCAAATCAAAAGCGGTTCCTGTTCCGGAACGCGCAACCTGTGCGGGGCGATCACTTTGGTACGATGTAACTGGACTAAAACCAGGAATCGGGTTTTGGCCGATGGCACAACAATATAGACACATCATCCCAGCGAATCCATTTCAATTGGTTTGCAATCACAATTTATTTGATTTGCACGCACCAAATCTTGAACTTCAGACAGCACAAGCGTTAATGGCAATTCTGAACTCAACGTTGGTTGCATTTTTCAAAACGTTCTATGGTCGGTATGCCGGAACGGAAGGCAATTTGAAGACTGAAGTGGTGGATGTTGTCTTGCTGGAAATCCCGGACCCTCACTGTACCACGCAAGCCATCACACAACGTCTGAAATCGGCATTCGCACGAATGCAAAAACGTGAAGTAACCCATTTGCTGGAAGAAACTTTCCGCAATTGTAAAAACGCGACCGCCATTCGCGAAATAGCGCAACTTCCCCTTGGTCTTCCGCTTGAGCTTCAACATCCGGACCGGCGTGAATTGGATGATGCCGTTTTTGAACTGCTTGGGGTTGCCGATGCTTCCCGTCGCCGTCAATTGCTGGACAAACTCTATGAAGAAGTAACACGCTTTTTCCGTGCCGTTCGCATTGTCGAAGTCCAAAAAATGGAGCAGCGCAAAGGTGGAGGACGGACCAATGTTTCTGCCAACGATTTGGCGGAAGAAGCCTGGAAGCAGCTTGACGTGGATTTTCAAACTCCGCTGGCTCAATGGATCCAACGTGCCAACCCTACCGCAAAAACAGTCGAACTTCCCACTGGAGCCGTCCGGTTGCCACCCGCAGATAATTTTCTGGAATCAACCACGCTTTCTTTTGGGAAAAAGCCGGTTGTCCGGCTGGAATGCAAAAGTCGGGCGGAAGTGGAATTGCTTTTTGGTCTGGCTCATGAAGGAATCCGTGGAAAAGTCACCATTCCGGATTCCGAAGCAGGCTGTAAGGAAATAGTCGATAGAATGCGTCTTCGCATGCAACAGGCCAGAGAAGCCATTAATGAGCAAGTTGGAAACTATGCCGGATCCGACAAAATGCGTGAACAAGTCGCCCGAATTTTGTGGCAATGGTTTATTCACGGCAAATAAATGGGTTCGGCATTTTGCACGCATCCGTCATCCGTGAAGGAACAAATGCTCCTACCGGATTTTGGACGGTGCTCGGAACTGGCCCACCCCAGAGCCGACACCGTTGGGAGCACCGACCAGCATCCAACCGCCAGTCGGGACAAACCGTCCCTGGATGCGGTTATTTGAGGTATCGCCCACCACCAGCAACGGTCCACCGGAAAATGGTCCGGTGGTAAATTCACTCACCGTAACACCTTCAGGCCGGTTGACCTGACCCAAACCTGAACCAGTCAGCGCCAGCGTCGTGCTGTTATTCGGATTGGCGTTGATCCACCGCAAGATTCGGGAATTCCCAGTATCAGCCACATAGAGGTTGCCATCTTCATCAAGGGCCACTCCCTGCGGATTTCTGACTTTGTTCGAGGCTGATCCAATCGTGGCAATGATGACACCTGAGGTCGAAGTTATCACCGTGTTGGCGTTGTTGATGCGCAAAATACGACTGTTGGATTCATCGGTGACAAACAGCCGGAACGTGGCATCCACGGCCAGACCACGCGGGCTACCAACCTGACCGCTGGCGGCCCCGTTGGAGGCGATGATCACTGCATTTCCAGGTAGCCCTCCATCAAACCGCATCACTCGCCCATTGCCGGTGTCTGAAACATACAGATTTCCATCAGCGTCAATGACCAGCCCCTGTGGTGACCGCACCTGATTTGATCCTGACCCAATCGTGGCAAAATTGGCCCAGGTCATTCCGCTGTCGGTTGACCATTGAATGCGGTTATTGCCGGTGTCGGCGACATAGATCCGGTTATTCACGTCAAAAGTGACGGCTTCGGGCAATCGGAACTGACCATTTCCAGAACCCACCGTCCCAACTCCAACAAGGGACCAGACCATGCCATCAAACATTTGAACCCGGTTATTACTGGTGTCGGCGACATACAGGCTGGGGCAGGTGGTGCAGGGTGTGATGCAACAGGTTGGTCCCGGTGTCCCCAGTGTGAAGTCGTAGGTCAGCGTTCCCAAATCAGTGGTGCTATCCTGACATTGGAGCGAGGCGGTCAGCATATCGCCGCAGGTCCCTGTTGCTGTAAAAGTAAACTCAGCACAAACGGCAGAGCCTCCGGCAATAACCACTCCATAGAGTTGTGGATTTGGCGCCTGAATATCGGTCACGCCGCCCGTGGCCTGTAACGTGCCCATCAGCGCTGAGGTATTTGCGCTTCCGATATTTTGAATACACAAACTGACGGTCACCGTCTCACCGGGGTCAATGGCGCCGTTTCCTGGGTTACAGCCTTCGGTGACAATGGTGGCGCCGGCGGCGACAAGCTCGGGAACCTTACACTTGCCCCCAGTGCCGGCATTAAAAATGGCCTGAATTTCTGAAGCACCCAGCGCCCGGTTAAAGATTTCAACTTCATCAATCAATCCAGGGAAAGTATTCCCACAGGTGCCCGAGGCCCCGATTTCAAGCGGAGCGGCATTGGTTGGCCCCAGCGTACCGCCAGCGTTGGTGTTGGCGGCTTCGGTGCCATTGATATAAAAGCGCCAGGTCGTTCCATCAAACGTGGCTGCCAGATGCGTCCAGGTATCAAGCGGCAAGCTGACATTGGTATTGACTCCAGATCCGGTATCTCCGGCAAAGTACAAACCGCGGGTGGCGTCCTGACCAAGTTGATAGTTGATGCTGCCACAAGCCGTTTGTTTTCCAAGCAGATACATCACCGGATTGGCCGCCGTTCGAAAGACCCACATATCAACCGTAATCGGACCGGTTGGGCTAAAATCAAGATTGGCCGCATCAGGTACGTTGACGAAATCATCAACCCCATCGAGGCTAAATGCCTGGCCGACAAAGCCAGGGGCAAAACCAGCGCCATTCTGCACGCTGCCAGGGTTGCCATCTTCAATATCGCCAGCATTGCCATCACCGGGAAACCAGCTCACTAAATTTGCAGGTGCTGGTGTGCAGAGCGGTTCACAGGCATCAAGCAAGCCATCGCTATCGGTGTCGGCCAGCGCCGTTGTCTGGAATGGCGCAAAATCAAGGTTGGCCGCGCCCACCCCGGCGATCCGATCTCCCGTCCCACCTGGATTCCCGGCCACCGTCGGCCCGGTGGCATTTCCCCACCAGTTATTTTCAACATCAATGAGTTCGACACCGGTGTAGCGGGCACCGGCAAAATTGCCTGAGATATTGTTGGTGTTGGTATGGTTGGTGGCAATGGAGCCGACGACTTGAGTGGCACTAAAAGTAATGCCACCACCAGCCGTATCGCCCGAATTTTGGGTAAAGCCGTTATTTGTAAAAGTGTTGCAGGTAATGGTGCAGTTCTGGGCGCCACGATCTGCCCCCATATTTCCAAATGAAGTCAACGCCAGGCCGCTCCGGCCATTGTTATGAAACACGTTGCCGGTAATCAGGGTGTTTTGAATGCCGCCCTGTAAGCCGTCGAATCCACTATTCTGAAACGTGTTCCCACGAATAGTCCCGAACTCAAATGCCCGACTGCCCAAATTCATCCCCGTTTGAATATCCGTGATCAAATTTCCACCAATCAATGGTGACCGGGTGGCGCTCAGACCGACATTGTGATTGCCATCCACAAAGAACCCCGTCGCCGTGGGACCAGTTCGGATGATGTTACTGGTAAAGCGGAAGCCATCGAAATTATCCGTGTCGAGATGAAACAACCCGCCACTCCCGGTCTTTGATGTCCCATCAATCACATTCTGGTTCACAGTAATGTCAATGCCGGTATCGTTGAGAAAAATCCCGTTGCCGGTAAAACCAGCAACGTGGTTGTTGAGGAGGCGAATGCGATCAATCGGCCCTGAGCTAGACTCAACAGCCCGATTTCCACCCTGAAAAGCAAATCCATTGATGATGGCGCCGGCAGCTCCGGTTTGAAGTTGGATCAGAGTGCCGCTCCCGGCAGTGATAATAGATTCAACCGCCGGGTTGGGGGCACCGACGACACGTCCTCGGGCATCCACACCGGCTTGCGCGCCGTTGAGGGTGACACTTTTGTTGAGAACGATGTTTTCCGTGTATGTGCCGGGAGCCACATTGATAATGTCACCTGGATTGGCTGCCGTAATTGCTGCCTGAATCGAAGCAAAACACCCACTGGTTCCGCCAGGATTAACACATAAGGTGGCTGAATAAACCGGGGGGGTCAGGTGCAATCTCTGGTCAGTCAAAAAGGCAGTGCCAAGCGCCAGGGTGGTAACCAGTACCAGATATAAACCTTTTACACGCTTGAGATTCAAAGTGAAATGCCTGGAATGGGGGGAAGGATTCGACATGGTATTTTCTCCTGGGGGTAACTCCAGCTTTACATTGGAGTTTGAGACAACCTGCAACATTTCCGGTAATTCCTTCTGTGAGTTTTCTCATAATCAGTCTGGCTGATTGGGGAAGCACTGGAATTTCCACTTGTTGTTTTAGGGCAACAAAAACACAGCCCCGTCACTGCCCACATGGGCAAGATAACTGAGTTGGCCGTGCTATAGAAAAATCCCGGTTCGCGGGTACCAGGAAAGACGACACCTTTTAAGTGGTGGTGAAGTTAGAAAGAGATCACCACACTGAATTGGTTTGATTGGATGAACAACAAAATAAATAAGGAATGGAAGCGAAAGATAAGGGGGCTTGGCTTCCCTCCTGAAACGCAATTGGGGTTACGTCTAAAGCAATAACCAATCAGCTTTAAGGCATTGGCTTGAAACAAAGGAGGCTTCGTTGAACTGGTTGAGAATTTTTAGAATGTTCAAAACTGAGGCTGACCATACTTTTTTCATTTGGGTAAAGTCAAGAAAAATCTGGTTTAGGGCAGAAAATTTCAGTCATCCAGATGTGATAGCGTTTCAGAAAATGATTTCGGTTCAGAGTAACGTCTTCAGGCAGGAGACATGACGAGTAGGACGCCAAAAAACGCTCTCGTCTAAAGACGATACTCTGAACCTTTTACCTGAAAGGCTATAGCCAGAAACCGGAAGACAGATGACTATTTTTCAGATTTTTCAGGCTTGAGCGTACAGGTCTGAAGTTGGAAAACACCCGTTCGACTATCGGACCACACCAGTTGAAAGCTCCCATCGGGTTTGGCCGCCATCGCAAGGTAATGCCCACCACCAGGAAACTTATTGGCGACGTCCGCATTCCCTGGCGTTGCCGGGTCACTGCTGATATCAGTGACGCGCACAGGTGCGATAAAAGTCTTTCCACCATCCAGGGAGAGCGTGGCATACAGGTCATTTTTCCGGGGATCATGCCGGCGGTCAACCCACGATACACACAGGACTCCGGCGTTATTCACGGCGGCAGAAGGCACAATCGCCTGGCCTTGAGGTTGAGACGCCACCGAATCAACCCGGATGTCACTCGACCAGGTTTGTCCACCGTCACTCGAAGCATTCACCCAAATGCCATCATATTGCCCGGCGGGCCCCGCCGCACGAATAAAGTAGACGCGATCCCTGGTTGGCGACTGGCTCTGATCCACAACCAGTTGGAAGTACCCTTTTGCCCGGCCCAATTTCTTTGTCACTGGAAACGGTCCGGAAAACGTCTGGCCTTCGGTGGTTGAAACATACACCCAGGCTTCGCCGCTTTCCCCAGCCATTGGCACGACCAGGGTGCCATTGCTCAAGACGACCGGTTGCGTAAAGCTCCTCATTTTTCCCTGACTGTCAATCACGGTCGAACGGCCAATCCCGTCACCTTTCCCACAGGTCGTGAGAAAAACATCAACCTTCATATCTTCAGTAAATTTAGCAGCCGCGAAATAAACTTTCGATTGTGACGGATGAATTGCCATTTTCGTGCCGTCAAATTCACCCGCGATGGTCTGGACGCCAGGTGACCAGGATTTGCCGCCGTTGTCCGAAGAAAATATCTGAACGGCCATCTGGCCGGTAAATTTCTTTGGCTGCCCTAACCATGTTCCACGCCGGGAAGGCTTTGAACAAGTTGAATGCGAGTGGTGATTTCCAAGTTTCACCTCCTCCAACACCGTAGGGGAGTGTCAATATCATTGAGGGCAGGGTCAGGTAATATCATTTTGGGCTGAGGGTATCGGGCTAAGGAAAATACAATTTTTTCAATTCATCCCCGCCCTACCGCTTCGCGGTTGAGGTCGGGGCTTTCTCTCATTTTTTCTGGTAAAACTGCTCGAGTGTCTGGACGATGCGTTCATTTTCGCGAACCAGTTGTTTGTGGTTGCGCAGGCCGATTTCAGTCGCAATGGCATTGATCACAACCGCAAACGCCGCGAAAGAATTGGTAAACAAAATATTCTCGTTAGTAATAAACAGCTTGTATTCGGCAATCAATGCCATCGGAGACGTGGCTTTATCGGTAATCGTCATCAACGGGATATTTTCACGCCGGGCCAGTTCGGCAAATTGCAGCGTGGTGACTGAATAGGGCGGAAACGAAAATCCAATCACCAGATCCTGGCGCTTGAGTCGCAGGATTTTTTCTTCGATGGGCGTCACCTCGGCATCAGAGGAAATCGCTTCGACCCCAACCTGCTGGAGTAAATAAGACGCCAGCCGTGCCAGGGATGCCGACAATCCAACGCCCAGAATCAACACTTTGCGCGAACGGGCAATGCAGTCAACGATTTCGCGAAATTCCTCACTGTGAATCCGCGCAATCGTGTGATTGATGTTGTACACATCCTGCTTGGCCACCCGGATCAGCGTGTCTTCCTGCCCGCGTTTGCTGGCCAGCTTAAAGCGCTCTTCGGGTTTGAGTTCCTCACGCAAGTCACGGAGCAGGTCAGTTTTCAGGTCGGGATATCCTTCGTAGCCCAGCATCTGGGCAAACCGCACGACCGTGGCATTGCTGACCCCGACCCGATTCCCCAGTGCCGCGCTTGAGAGCAACGGCACTTCAGTTGGTGAATTGAGCAGAAAGTCAGCCAGCTTCTTAAAGTTGTCAGTGAGCTGGTCATAGCGGGTGAGTATCCGAGTGCGAAGGGTGTGTTCCATAATTTTGAGGGTTGCAGGGTTCGGGGTTCGGGGTTCGGGGTATGGGAGTTTCGAAAAGGCGCAATGATTTGAATGACTTAAAATGACACAATGGAAATAGCGTAACGGCAACGTCCATTGAGTCATAAAAACTATCACGATCAATCATAATAAGTCGAAAAATCCATTCGATTGCCCTCACGGGAGAGGGCTGAAGACTTTCGGGCTGAGGGTATTTAAACCCGTTGTCTTCAGCCCCAAGCCCCAAGCCCTGGTTTTCTCAGCCCACCTTCTTCAGCCCCAAGCCCTGGTTTTCTCAGCCCCGGTTTTTAAAACGTCAACTTCAAGGCAAACTGAATCCGACGCGGACCGCCTGATGACAGCGGGTTGCCGCGATCAGCCGTGTCGCCCAGACGACCGAACTGCGAGTTCAGCAAGTCGCCGCGTGGCTGGGCAAATTCTGGATTGTTGGCAATATTGAAGAACTCTGCCCGGAACTGCAATCGCAACCGCTCAGTGATTTGAGTGTTCTTGGTCACCGAAAAATCCACAATCGTGAAGCCTGGTGCCGTCAGAATATTGCGACCAGCATTGCCAAAGGTTCCAAAATCGGGGGCGGCAAACACCTGGTTCAGAATATTGCGATCCAGCCGTTGACCTGGTCGGAATTTGATCAGGCTCAAATCGCCGATGATGTTTGGACGGTCATTGAATTCAAAGAACCCTGAGAAATCATCGCCATAGAACACATCCACCGGACGACCAGTCTGGAACGTCATCAATGTGTTGACGGTCCAGCCTTTGCCAACCACTGTCGGCAAGAACGTCATGGTTGGAATTTCATATGACACGCTGCCGGTAAAGCGGTGTTTGACGTCAAAGTCCGAGCGGGCGCGTTCGGCGCGGATGTTGTTTGAATTCTGTGGGTTGACCGGGCGATTTGACGATGCCGTATCCATTGATTTGGCATAGGTATACCCAACCAGGGCTGTCACCCCGCGCCAGTTGCGCTGGGTAAAGGTGGTCTGCAGGGCGTTGTAATTTGAATTTCCTGTTGAGGTCAGGAAGTTGACATACTGGAATAGCGGGTCACCATCGGCGTTGAGCAACTGATTGTCAAACGGACGAAGTTCGTTTTCGACGTCGAAAATCTGGTTGATGTCTGACAGCGAATAGAGCCGCGTCCCACGGTTGCCAACGTAGGCCACTTCGAGTGAAGCATTATCCCAGAGTTTCTGCTGGATGTTGAGGCTGTAGCTGTGGGTAAACGGCGTGCGGATGTTCTGATCAATTCCGAGCACGTCCAGGAAACTATCTGGAATTTCCAGCGATGGGAAGATTTGCTCGCCCAGTCTCCAGTTCAGGCTCGAACCACGTGGACGCACAATGTAGCTGTTGATGGAACCCACCGGGTTGAAGTTTAGACCCAGGGTTGGGGAAACCGCATTGACCGTGCCGGTTTGACCGATGAAGGCCGAGAGTGCCGGCGGATCATAGTACATCCCCCAGTTGGCGCGAACCACGGTCCGGCCAGTGCCCTTCACATCCCAGGCAATCCCAAGGCGTGGCGCAAAGTTGTTCAAATCATTTTCATACGGCTTGTCGAGATCAGCCCCAACCTGTTGCAAACCGACACCTGGAATGAAATTGGCCAGCAGGTTGTTGGCTTCGTTGAGCACGCCGAAGAATTCATAGCGCACCCCAAAGTTCAGGGTCAGGTTTGGACGGATTTTGAAATCATCCTGGGCAAACAATGACCAGCTCGTCTGGCTCACTTCACGCAGGGTGCTCCCGGTCAGAACTGACGCCCGGTCCACCCGACCGGCCAGAAAATCACTCAGCGAGCGGAAGCGAAATTCACCACGCGCCGCCAGGTCACGGGTATTGACCGCCCGGTCATAGCGGAAATCACCACCGAACTTGAACGAATGACGACCACGCGTCCAGGTAATGTTGTCCAGAATTGAATAGGTTTCGCTTGGATCGGAAATCAGATTGGTGGCACGTCCACCAAAGGTATCAAACCCGCTGATTCGAATCCGCGGCATCCCACCACGGGTTGGATCGGTAATCCCGGTCACAAATCCGATGTCTGCTGGATTGAAGTCTTTATTGAGCGGAGCGATTTCCTGGAACAACCGGGTGTAGCCAAACCGAACTTCGTTGACGATTTCCGGTTTGATGACCGATGTGTAGCTCAGCCCCAGACTCTGTGACCGCTGATCATTGGACGCAATGTCTTCCGGGCGCAGATAAAAGTTATCCACTTCAGACTGGCTGGTGTTGCCCAACAGGTATTTGCCGTTGATCGTGTTATTGGCGTTGATGTTGTAGTCGAGTTTGACAATGTAGTTGTCAATATCGCTAAACGATGGAAATGTTACCACCGCGCTGTCATTGGCATCACCCAGCGGAAACAGTGACAGCAACCGGGCGCTTAATGGGTTGATACCACCATTTGGGGTCGCCCGGGCAATTGAAGCCGCACCGGGTGAAAACACGGTCAAACTTTCGGCCTGACGCACGCGCTGGCCTTCGTAGTTGCCAAAAAAGAACAGCTTGTCTTTGACAATCGGACCACCAAGGGTAAAGCCAAACTGGTTCATCCGAAGGGGGTTTTTGGCCAGCGGCGCCCCCGTGTTTGAATCGCGAGTGGCATTAAAAAAGGCCCGGGCATCGAGTTTGTCATTGCGGAAGAATTCATAGAGCGAACCGTGGAACTCGTTGGTGCCCGACTTGATCGCCACGTTGACCACCCCACCAGCTTTCGACCCATACTGGGCTGACGGCGCATAAGTCAGCGTGAATTCCTCAACTGCATCCACCGGCAAAAACCCGCCCGACTTGACGTTGACGCCTTCCTGTCCCTGCGCAACTGTTCCGGAATAGTTATCGTTGTTGCTGATCCCATCCAACTGGAAGTTGTTTGAGGTATTGCGCGACCCGTTGACGTTGGTTGTGCCAAACCCGCCGCCCGGCTGACGCTGAAATCCAGGGCGCAGCCCAATCAGGTCCTGGAAATCACGACCGTTGAGCGGCAATTCGATCAATTGTTTATTGTCGAGTGTTCCACCCAGATCGGTGTTGGTGGTATTGATCAAGGGTGACCCGGCTTCAACGGTCACCACATCAGAGGAGGCACCGACTTCGAGCGCAATTTCCGTGCGCGTGTCACGGGCAATATTGATCTCTACGGTTTGCGTGGCCTTTTTAAAGCCTTCAACTTCGACGGTCACGGTATAGGTCCCAGGCGGTAATTCCACAATCGTGAAATCACCACTCTCACTGGTTGTAGCCGTTCGTGAAAAATTGGTCGCCATGTTAGTGGCCGTCACGGTGGCACCAGCCAGCGCCAGATTCTGAGCGTCGGTGACAGCACCAACCAGACGTCCACGTGCGGTCTGGGCCAACGAATTCATCGAAACAACCCCAACCAGTGCGATGGCCAGCAGCCCCAGGGCGCCGGTTCGAACAAGCTGCTTCGCCAGTTGAATGAGGGGGGTGAGATACAACATGGTCTTTCTCCCTAAAGTCTTAAAAATGTTAATGTTTGATCGCCATGAGCCAAATTATGAATTATGAAAAAATCAGACTCCGCTTTCTCTGGACGTCGTCATTTCGTTCAGGGCAAAGCTTCCGCTCGACTGCCGTCAGGCAATCTTTCTTTTGCATTGTAATGTCCGATTGATCTTCTGACCCCAGCAGGCCATCACTGAGTTAAATGATTCTTCTCAAACTATTTAACTCACTCATAATTCATAATTCATAATTCATAAGTTCAAAGACTATTGCCAGTTGGTGAGAACTGGCCAAATCAAAAGCAGACTCCCGCAGATGGCCAGGATGACTTGCAACGGCCACATAAACTTAAACCAGTCTTTCCAGGGGATTTTCGCCAGCGACAAAACACTCATGGTCACGCCGGAAGTCGGCACCACCAGCGTCGTAAACCCTTCGCCAAATTGAAACGCCAGCACTGAAGTTTGCCGGGTAACGCCCACCAGATCAGACAGCGGCCCCATCAACGGCATCGTCAGTGCGGCGTGCCCGCTCCCAGATGGAACCAGAAGATTCAACAGGGTTTGAACCACAAACTGCATCTGGGCGGCAAAGAGTGGCGACCCAGAGCCAATCAAACCGGAGAGCGAATACAAAATCGTGTCGAGAATATTGCCGTCCTGGGCAATCACCAGGATGCTGCGTGAGAGGCCAACCACCAGCGCGGCACCGGCAATGTCTTTCACACCCGCCACATAACTTTCCGCAATCTCATTGGCGGGCATTTTGCCCAAAATCCCGACCAAAATGCCGGTTCCCAAAAAGATGGCGGCCATTTCCGGGATGTACCAGTGAAACTTGATCACACCCAACACCAGAATCACCAGCGCTGACAAAAATGTAACCAGCACCAGAAAGTGCGAGGTTTCAAATTGCTGGGGACCGATTTCAACCGTTTTGGCTTCCCGGCGACGTTCTTCATCAATATAGAAGACCGGGCTCAACTCGGGATTGGCCTTAATCCGCCGGGCATACCACATCACATAGCTGATGCCGACAATCACAATCACAAAATAGACAATTGTTCGATAGCCCATACCTGAAAATGGCTTGAGTTCACAAATTCCCTGAGCGATTCCAACGGTGAACGGGTTGAGCATGGCGCCGGCAAAGCCAAGGCCCGCACCGACAAAACACATTGAGACACCAACAATCGAGTCATAGCCAAGCGCCATCGCGAGCGGAATAAAAACCAGGACAAAGGGAATGGTTTCTTCGCTCATCCCGATAATGGCGCCGCCCAGTGAAAACAGTCCCATCACAATCGGAATCAGAAGTTCGCCCCGGTCCTTGAGCCGCTCGACCACCCAGTAAATGCTGACATCAATGGTTCCGGTCTTGTTTAAGACTGCGAAGGCACCGCCGATGATAAAAATAAAGCTTATGATTGGAATGGCCTGGGCAATCCCTTTGATCGGCGCTTGCAGGAGCTTGTCCACACCCTGCGGGGTTTGTTCGACCCGATGAAACGAACCAGCCACCACAATTTCACGGCCTTCTTTGTCTTTGGCGCGTTCGTATTTGCCGCTGGGAATCACCCAGGTGGCCATCGCCGTGACCACCAGCACTGAAAAAATCAGCACATAGGTATTGGGAAACCCCCAAAATCTGGGAGCGTCCGGTGCGGTTGATCGAAACAGGAACCCTCCCACAACGAGGAGAATCACCAGCAGTGAAAGCATCAGGGGAATATTGGCAAGCATGGGTTATTTCGCGCCTCCAGCGGTCTTTTTCACCAGCGATGTCGGAAAACTTCTGACTGGCTGGCGTTTGACCAGATCAAATTTTTCCCCTGAGTGTACCAGATAGACTGTCAGCGCCCCACGCCGGGCTTTCCCATCCACCATCATCACCTGGGTTGGGCCAATGGCTTCGGCATAACGGTTTTCCATGACCAGGAGCGCATTGTCTTCGTCCACCCCAATTCCAAGGGCTTCCGGATGTTGAAGCACCAGCCCAAAGAGCCGATTCTCACGCTGCCGTTTGATAAAGTGTTGATCCACAATCGTGTTGGGCAGCAGTCCCAATCCTTCGCGAGTCACGACCTTGCCACCGTCAATCACTTCGAAATCACCATCACCGGTCAACATAATGCGCGACATAATGGCAGTCCCAGCGCTGGTACCGCCAAAAACCGTGCCCTCGGTGTAACGGTGGCGCAGTTCGGCCAGTAATGTTGCGTCCGTGAGCACGTCCATAATTCGGCTCTGGTCGCCGCCAGTGAAAAACACACCACCAGCCGTTTTCAACTGAGCCAGGAATCGGGCTTTTGACTCGGCGGTGAGCGGTGCAAAGGGGGCACATTCAACCACGGCTGGATGGTGCTCATTGATTTCTTTAGCCAGCGCATCATAACTTTCCTGCGGCTCGCCGCTTGCCCAGGGGATAATCACAATCCGGGCCTGGG
The DNA here is from genome assembly GCA_016208495.1 of Acidobacteriota bacterium. Classification (NCBI taxonomy): domain Bacteria; kingdom Pseudomonadati; phylum Acidobacteriota; species Acidobacteriota bacterium. The sequence continues at coordinate 19,334 of JACQXX010000077.1, forward strand.
GGCCACCAGCCCATTCCACAAACCGGGCCACGGCCTGGGCTGGTCGCTTTCCACCACCAACCAGGACCAGCCGTTCGCCGGCCAGCACACAGGGAGACGCCACCAGCATCAGGCAACACACAAAACACCAGAAAACGGCAACCAACGGCCACAACCGAAAGGATTTCATGGGACACTTCCCGAAAAGAAAGATGGAGTGAAAGATGAGTCTTGGAGGACTGAGAAAAGTCTGTATCAATACTTGAATTAAACATTACGCTTGAGCTATATTCCGTAATGTTCATTACAAGTATAGAAACTTTTGTCTTACTGTCAAGATAAATTATTCAGGTGCTGGCAATCTGGGGCAATCAAGGGGAATCCATTGAAATCAAAGGGAAAAAACTTGATTACCGGTGGTTGACGGTGAGCAGGCGATGAAAATTCATCCACGACCAGGACTCATCTTGTTTCGGGCTCGGGGCCTGGGGCTCCGGGCTCAGGGAAAAATAAATTGTTCAATCATTCAGCCTTTTGCTCATCCAGGGCGGTGATTTGAAGATGGTGTCATCATCATCATAGACGAAGGAGAATCTCATGAAGCCAGTTCTCATTGTTCACGGTGGCTGTGGAACGCCACCTCCGGAAGAAGAAAAACCACGTATGGATGCCTGCGAACGGGCGGCTGATGCCGGATGGCAGGTGTTACGTCAGGGCGGGAGTGCGATTGAAGCCGTTGAGATCGCTATCCGCCAGCTTGAAGACGAACCACTGTTAAACGCTGGTACTGGTAGTTATTTGCAGGCTGACGGCGTCGCCCGCATGGACGCCAGTTTGATGGCAAGCGATGGTCGAGCCGGGTCAGTGGCCCAGATTCCAGGGCTCAAAAATCCAATTCGCCTGGCACGGTATTTATTAGAGCAGGATGCCCACGTCATGCTTTGTGGCCAGGAAGCCCTGAATCTGGCCCTGCGCCTGGGGTTTGACCCGGCGGTGGTGGCCACCGAAGCCAAAATTACCTACTGGCGGGAGCATTTGACCGAACACAACATACGGCTTGACTACCAGAAAATGGCTGATAACTGGAAATCTGAAAACCCACGCCTGGGCACGGTCGGCTGTGTTGCTCTCGACACAGAAGGCCGCCTGGCCGCCGGAACATCAACTGGTGGTACGGGTCAGTGCTACCCTGGACGAATTGGCGATACATCCATCATTGGTGCTGGAACCTATTGCACCCCACAGGTTGGGGTGTCACTGACCGGGGTTGGCGAACGGATTATGGTCCTGCTCTCGGCCAAGCGGTTGAGTGATCTGGTGAAGGACGGAAAATCGCTTGAGACGGCAGGCCAGATGGTCCTGGCTGAAGTTGATGAACTGGCCAGCTTTGCTGGTTTAATTGCCATTGACCATCAGGGAAATGCCATTGCCCACCAAAACACGCCCTTTATGGCAACCGCGATTCGATCCTGAAGAACCGGGTTCAGGGTTCTTTCAAGGGATGAGGGATGAAAAAAATCCCCTTGTCCCCTTGTCATCTTGTCCGGGGTTTAGAGATCAGGGTTCAGGGTTCAGGGTTTTCGAACTTATGTCCTTTTCGTCCTTTTTGTCCTTTTCGTCCTTTTTGTCCCTTTCTGCCCCGAACCCCGAACCCCGAACCCCGAACCCTATTTTCCCCGATTTATACCCCAAACTGCGGAGTTGGGGTTTGCAGAGTGCAAACGGCTGTGCCTATAATGCCAGGCACTTACCTACTTTTAATCCGTTTCAATAAATAGAGGAAAATCGTTGAGAGTCGAAGTCAGTTCTACATCCGCTTGCAAAAAACAGGTACACATTGAGCTTCCGGCTGAGGAAGTTTCACGTGCATTCAACCAAACCTATGCGCAATTTGCCCGCAAAGTGACGGTTCCAGGGTTTCGCCCTGGGCGCGCTCCCCAGAGCGTGATCCGGAACCGATATGGCAAAGAGGCGCGCGACGAAGTCATGCGCACCCTGCTCCCACGCGTGGTGCAGGACGCATTCGTCGAACAAAAACTCGCCGTCGTGGGCGAACCAGTGATTGATCAACTGGTGCTGTCTGATGGGCAGCCATTGAAAATCCAGCTTCAGGTGGAAGTGCTGCCTGAGTTTGAAGTCAAAGACTATCGCGGAATGGCAGTCACCAAGAAAGTTCAGGCGGTGACCGATGACATGATCGAGTCAACGCTGAACCGCATGCGTGAGTCCCAGGCATCGCTGATGCCAATCGAGGAAGACCGCCCGGCCCAGGATGGTGATTTCGCCGAATTTGCTCTGACCATCTTCAACCTGGCTGAAGGTCAGGACACCCCTGCGGAAAACGCCTCGCCCGTGTTTGATCGCCAGGTTCAGGAAATCCAGATTGGTGAACCAAACGTGTTGCCGGTCTTTAGCGAGAACCTGCGCGGCCTCAAACCCGAGGAAACCCGTGAATTTGCGACTGAGATGGAAAACAACCCCCAGCTCTCGACGTCAATTCGCGGCAAACGTGTTTTCTGTAAGATCGAACTGCTGGCACTTCGCGCCCGGGAATTGCCTGAATTGGATGATGCCTTTGCTCAAGGCTTGCCCGGTGAATTTGCCGGCCTTGAGGAATTGCGCCAAAAGATGCGTGAGCAGTTTGAGAAAAACGCTGATCGAAAAGCCACCGAACAGGCGCAAGAGGCTTTGCTGGATCAACTGGTTGAACAAACCGGCATTGAAGTTCCCGAGTTTCTGATTCAGAAGCGGGTTCAGGAACGCGCCCAATCCTTTGTTCAAAACCTGGTCTCCCAGGGAGTTGACCCTCGAAACCTCAAGCTTGATTGGGATCATTTCGCCAAAGATCAGGCCGAACCAGCCGCCCGTGACATCAAACACACGCTGCTGATCGCCAAGATTGCCGACTTAGAGCAAATCGAAGCAACTGACAAGGAAGTTGACCATGAGATCCATCACATGGCCGAACATTCCGGTGAAACCCCGGCTCAGGCCAAACAGCGCCTGGTCAAAGAGGGCGAACTGGATGGGCTCCGTCAGGTCCTGCGTCATCAAAAAGCCCTGCGGCTCCTCTACGATCAGGCCCAGGTAACCACCGAAACGATCACTCCCGCCACAGAAGCCAGCTCGGCTGACGACCAGCCCGTATCTGCCGAAGAATCCAGCCCGGCAGACGCCCACTCCGCATCCGCCGAATAACCTACAAGGGAACCAAAATATTATGTATGATGGGGCCAACGCCCATTGAACATTTTTTGAAATTATGTGGAATGAATGAGAATTATGAATCAGCAAACCATTTTTCCTTCAATGGGATAGCCTCTTCATTCTGCATTCTTTCACTTATTTTGGTTCTCCACTCCACTCACTTTTGATTTAGGTAGACGTCCATGATCACCCCTGTACAAACCCTCGTTCCCATGGTCATTGAGCAAACCGGTCGTGGTGAACGTGCATATGACATTTACTCCCGGTTGTTGAAAGACAACATTATCTTCATCGGCACCCCAATTGACGACATGATCGCCAATCTGGTGGTTGCGCAACTTTTGTTTTTGGAAGCCGAGGATCCGGACAAGGACATTTCGCTCTATATCAACAGCCCTGGCGGCTCCATCACCGCTGGAATGGCTATTTACGATACCATGCAGTTTATCCGGCCTGATGTGACCACGATTTGCGTTGGCCAGTGCGCCTCGATGGGTGCGTTGCTGCTGGCTGCCGGAACGAAAGGCAAACGCTTTGCCCTGCCCAATTCGCGCATCCTGATCCACCAGCCATCCGGCGGCGCCCAGGGCCAGGCCACCGACATCCGGATTCAGGCCGAAGAAATCCTGCGCATGCGGGAACTCACCTCCAACATTTTGTCCAAGCACACCGGACAGCCCTTCGATGTGATTGAACGCGACGTTGAACGCGACCGGATTATGTCAGCCGTCCAGGCGAAAGAATACGGTTTGATTGATCAGGTCTTAGCCCATCGCGAATAGTCAACCCTGGCTTGCCCCCGCGGTCCCTGGTTGATTGCCAGCCGGGGGCCATTCGGGTGGGCGTTTTGACGCTAAACCCGACTTTCACGGTTCATTAATTATTATTCTTCCCCCTGGAGCTACGTGTGAGAAGAGAAGAGACACTCCGCTGTTCTTTTTGTGGAAAAACCCAGAATGAAGTCAAAAAACTCATCGCCGGGCCCACCGTCTATATCTGCAATGAATGTATTGATATCTGCAACGAAATCATCTCTGATGACGCCCATCAGGAAGCCACCGCCCAGCGTCCCCAGCTTCCCAAACCGGTCGAGGTCAAAGCCTTTCTCGATGATTATGTGATTGGGCAGGATGAAACCAAGAAAAAACTGGCAGTGGCCGTCTATCAGCACTACAAGCGGATGGATATGCTCAAGCGCCGGACCTCGGGCGATGTTGAAATCCAAAAAAGCAACATCTTGCTCATTGGACCGACCGGCACGGGCAAAACATTGCTCGCCCAAACCCTGGCCCGGATGCTCAACGTGCCCTTTACCATCGTTGATGCCACCACGCTGACCGAAGCCGGGTACGTGGGTGAAGATGTCGAAAACATCATCTTGAAACTGTTGCAGGCGGCCAATGGCGATATCGAACGAGCTCAACAAGGGATCATCTATATTGATGAAGTTGATAAAATCTGCCGCAAAGATGAAAACCCCTCCATTACTCGCGATGTCTCGGGCGAAGGGGTCCAGCAGGCACTGTTGAAAATTCTGGAAGGCACCATTGCCAACGTTCCACCCCAGGGCGGACGCAAACACCCACATCAGGAGTTTTATCCGGTTGATACGTCAAACATCCTGTTTATTTGCGGTGGGGCGTTTGTGGGCATCGAAAAGGTCGTCGAACGCCGGGTCGGGAAGAAATCGCTGGGATTCAATGCCAAACTGGAGTACAAACGGTTTCACCGCAACTCTCAGATTTTGGAACTCACGCAACCGGAAGACTTGATTAAGTATGGATTGATTCCGGAATTCGTCGGACGCCTTCCCGTCATGGGCACGCTCCACGAACTGGATGAAGCCGCCATGGTTGATATCCTGACCAAACCCAAGAATGCGTTGATCAAGCAGTATCAAAAGCAGTTTGAATGGGATAACGTCAAACTCCGGTTTACCGAGGAAGCCTTGCAAACCATTGCCCGCATGGCGTGTGAACGCAAAGTCGGCGCCCGTGGCTTGCGGATGATCCTCGAAGAGTTGATGCTCGACTTGATGTATAGCCTGCCGAGCCAGAAAAAAATCAAGGAATTTACCATCACCCGTGAAATGGTGGAAACCCGGCGCATTACCTTACCCTTGCTTGAAAAAGCTGGATAATAAGGGAAGGCGCATCCGTGCCGACTGGTACATATCAATCAAGCACTCACTTGCTTTCTTTGACAGATCCATTCGGGCCAAACACCTGCTGTTGTCAATCACACACCGTGTCTGCCTGATGTGGAAGAACTATTAGAAAAAAAATTGATAGAGAGATTTATGGAAGAATATCATGACAGTACGCCGGAAGATGTGGCCCTGTACCCCATGGTGCCAATTCGGGATGTGGTGGTTTTCCCGCATACAGTCGTCCGGTTCAAGATTGGTCGGCCACCCTCAGTCAACGCCATGGTGCAGGCCCTGAAAGGGGATCGCATTATCTTTCTCGCCACTCAACACGATGCGACCATCGAAGAACCTAGCATGGAGCAGGTCTTCAAGATCGGAACACTGGCTCGTATTTCACATCACCTCCAACTGGCCGATGGCAACATCAAGGTCCAGTTCGAAGGGCTTGAACGGGCCAAGTCAGTCCGCTTTGAAGAGCATCCGGATGGCTATTGGGTGGCAACCGTCAGACGCTCACCGGCAATGGTTGACCGGAGCCCGCGAGTCAACGCCCTGATGAGCAAGCTCACCTCCCTGGTTGATCAGTATGCCCGCCAAAATCCGGAAAATCCGGAAAACCTGCACGCGGATCTTCAGATCGAGGATCCGTCACGCCTGGCTGATGCCATTGCCAATCACCTCAAGATCAGTGTCGAGGAAAAACAAAGCGTCCTGGAACTGTTTTCGCTCTCGGACCGACTCAACCGGTTGATTGAAATCCTGGACATCGAACTGGAAAAAATTCAGGTTGATCGTTCGGTTCAAAATCGAGTGAAAAAGCAGATGGAGCGGGCCCAGAAAGAGTATTACCTGAACGAAAAGATCAAGGCCATCAACAAGGAACTCGGGCGCAAGGACGAAAAAGCCGAACTCGAAGAACTCAAAAAGAAAATTGACTCGGCTGGCATGAGCACTGACGCCTACAACAAAGCCATGACGGAACTGCGCCGTCTTGAGCAAATGCCCCCAATGTCGGCTGAATCCGCCGTGTCGCGCAACTACCTGGAATGGCTGCTGGCCGTGCCCTGGAAAGAGCGTTCGGAAGAAGTGACCGACCTGAAATTTGCCGAAGAAATACTCGAAAGCGACCATTATGGGTTGGAAAAGGTCAAGGAACGCATTCTTGAATTCCTGGCCGTCCGCCAGTTGATTGAAAATCCTAAAGGTTCCATTTTGTGCTTCGTTGGCCCTCCAGGCGTTGGAAAGACCAGTCTGGGTCGCTCAATTGCCCGTGCCACTGGCCGCAAGTTTGTGCGCCTGTCGCTGGGCGGCGTGCGTGACGAAGCCGAAATCCGCGGCCACCGTCGAACCTATATCGGCGCTCTGCCCGGCCAAATCATTCAGATGATGAAGAAAGCCGGCACCGTCAACCCGTTGATTTTGCTTGATGAAATCGACAAGCTCGGCATGGATTTCCGTGGCGACCCGTCATCAGCCCTCCTTGAAGTCCTTGACCCAGAACAAAATAACTCGTTCCAGGATCACTACCTCGATGTCGAATATGATCTGTCCAAGGTGATGTTTATCGGCACGGCCAACGTCCTGCACACCATTCCTGCCGCCTTGCAGGATCGCCTGGAAATCATTCGACTCTCAGGGTATACCGAACGCGAAAAAATTGAGATTGCCAAACGCTATCTGGTGCCCAAACAACGGGAAGCCACCGGGTTGAAGTCGGATATGATTGACTTCAGCGAAGGCGCCATCACCACCGTCATCGAGAACTACACTCGTGAAGCGGGGGTGCGAAGCCTGGAGCGTGAGTTATCTTCAGTCTGCCGCAAGGTCGCCCGAAAAGTTGTGGTGACGCCGGAAAAAGCAGCCTTTCACGAAACAGTCACCTCTGAAGCCATCCTCAACTATCTAGGTCCGATCCGATTCCGATCCCAAATGATTGAAGAAGAAAGTGAAGTTGGGCTGGCAACCGGTTTGGCCTGGACTGAAGTCGGTGGTGAAGTGCTGCATATTGAAACCACCCTGATGCCGGGCCGGGGACAACTCACACTGACTGGAAAATTGGGCGAAGTGATGCAGGAATCAGCCCGAGCCGCCATCAGTTATGTTCGCTCGCGGGCCAATCAGCTTGGCATCTCCCCCAATTTTTACAAACGTTATGACCTGCACATCCACATTCCGGAGGGCGCCATTCCAAAAGATGGACCATCCGCCGGAATCACAATGGCAACGTCAATTGTGTCAATTTTGACCGATACCCCCATCCGCAAGGATGTGGCGATGACCGGTGAAATCACCCTGCGTGGCAAGGTGCTCCCCATCGGTGGCTTGAAAGAAAAACTGCTGGCCGCCCACCGGATTGGCATTCGAACGGTGATCATCCCACGTGAAAATCAGAAAGACCTGGTTGAGGTGCCCAAGGAAATCCTGGAACTGCTGACCATTCATCTGGTTGACCACGTTGATCAGGTCCTGCGACTGGCCTTAAAACCAGGTAAGACCAAAAATGAAACCGCCGAAGTGTCACCCTTGTGGAATCCCAGTGTGACGGAAAGCAATCAAATTTCACCCCCGCCGGTTGAATAACTTCACGACAGAAGTGCGTGGCAAAATTCACGCACTTCTGCCTTCCTCCTTGAAAAATTTTCGAGTGCAGAGTACATTTGCGTCGAGAATCCGCTTCCCAACTGCCGTTGACTCCCCACACCACTCAAAATAAAAAGGTTATGAAACCAGTTGTTGCGCAGTTTGTGTGTAGCGCCGTTTCTCCGCACCAATACCCTACAGACAGACTTCCTGAAATTGCATTTCTTGGACGCTCAAACGTTGGCAAATCAAGCCTGATCAATTCCCTGCTTCGGGTCAAAGGACTGGCTCGCACCAGCAGCACCCCAGGCCGAACACAGCTCATCAACTTCTTTCGCATTAACAACGCATTGTATTTTGTCGATCTGCCTGGGTACGGATATGCCCGTGTTCCCACCGAAATTCGGCAACAATGGGCACCGATGATTGAAAAATATCTCATTGACCGGGCCCCACTGGCGCTGGGAATTGTGATTGTTGACAGTCGGTTGAAACCAATGGATCTGGATCGGCAAATGGTTGAATGGTTGGATGCCCAACACGTTCCACTGTGCGTGGTGGCAACCAAAGCGGATAAGCTCTCAAACAACCAGATGGCGACTCAGTTAAAAGTACTCCGAGAGACATTTGGCCAATCCGTCATCCCATACTCTGCTTTAACCCGAAAGGGCGCCGATGAAGTTTGGCGGATGATTCGACAGGCGGGCGAACCAAAACCACCCGCAGTCATCACCGCCACCAGTTAAAGCACCAGACCGTTTGCACCTGATACCCAGACCACTCAACTGGCACCCCATGTGCTGCTCGCGGAATTCGATTTGTGATCTCCCAACACCATTGTTTATGCGTCCGTAAAACGCAGACCATCTCACGTTAACGTCAAAGGCATCAGTAACCTCGCCTACCTTGTTTGAACTTGTGACCTGCCTGAATACCAAGTTCCACTTCGCACGATTTCAGTCTTGAAACCTGCAATCTGAAACCATTTACCAAATTAATTGTTCAAGGGCTTGAATTGTATATGGATGAACCCATTGACACATCTACCAACGGGCTAATGGATATCGCAACGCTCAAGGAGATGAACATCTCCCAGTTGACCAAAATTGCCCAGGAGTATGACATTCCCGGCGCCACCGGGATGCGCAAGCAAGAGCTGATTTTTAAGATTTTGCAGGCGCAGACTGAAAAATCCGGATTGATCTTTTCAGAAGGTGTGCTGGAATGCTTGCCGGACGGATTTGGCTTTCTCCGTGCCCCGGATTACAACTACCTGCCGGGGCCGGATGATATTTATGTCTCACCCTCGCAAATCCGGAAATTTGATTTGCGGACCGGAGACACCATTTCTGGACAAATCCGCCCCCCAAAAGAAGGCGAACGCTATTTTGCGCTGATCAAGGTTGAGGCAATTAACTTTGAACCACCAGAAGTCAGGCGCGAAAAGATCTTTTTCGACAACCTGACTCCACTCTATCCCCACCAGCGACTGGTGATGGAAACCAGCCCCGATAACCTGTCGGCTCGGGTGCTGGATTTGATCACCCCGATTGGCCGTGGGCAGCGTGGACTCATCGTGGCACCACCTCGAACCGGGAAGACGATGTTGCTCCAAACCATTGCCAATTCGATCACTCGAAATCACCCAGAAGTTATGCTGATTGTGTTGTTGATTGACGAGCGTCCCGAAGAAGTGACGGACATGCAGCGCAGCGTCCAGGGAGAGGTCATCAGTTCAACCTTTGATGAACCGGCAACCCGTCACGTTCAGGTGGCGGATATGGTGATTGAAAAGGCCAAACGCCTGGTCGAACACGGTCGCGATGTGGTGATTTTGCTTGATTCCATTACCCGCCTGGCCCGCGCCCATAATGCCACCGTCCCACCATCAGGAAAAATCCTCTCCGGCGGCGTTGACTCAAACGCCCTGCAACGGCCCAAACGGTTTTTTGGTGCCGCCCGAAACCTCGAAGAAGGTGGCAGCCTGACCATTATTGCCACGGCCCTGATTGACACTGGATCCCGAATGGACGACGTCATCTTTGAAGAATTCAAAGGGACGGGCAATATGGAAATCCACTTGGATCGCAAACTGGTTGAAAAACGCATCTTCCCGGCGATTGACATCAACAAGTCGGCAACCCGTAAGGAAGAACTGCTGATTCCGAAGGAAGATCTGAACCGAATCTTTGTGATGCGTCGGGTGCTCAGCCCGCTTTCAAGTGTCGAATCAATGGAACTGATCACCGAACGACTTGAACGGACGAAGAGCAACACTGAATTTCTGGCTTCAATGAATACCTAAAACTGGTTCTTTGTTCTTTGTTCTTCGCAAATATTGGTTCCTAAGCTCCACGTACCAGGTACAAAACACCACCTATGCACATTTTACTTGCGGTTTCTGAAGTTGCTCCCTATGCAAAAACTGGTGGACTGGCTGATGTTGCCTCAGCATTGCCCAAAGCGCTGGCCGCTCTGGGTGAACAGGTCACGGTGGTCATGCCTCGCTATGGATTCATCCATACCGGCGAAGAAGTCTGGTATAACCTGCCGGTGCCATTTGCCCACACCATCAAACACATCCGCCTTTTTCGGGAAAGCCTTGGCAAAGCCACCATTTACTGGATTGATACCCCAGAGTATTTCTCACGCGGAAAAGCCATTTATGGTGAATCGGATGATCCGGAACGATTTGCTTTCTTCTGTCGCGCCGTTCTTGAGGTTGCCCGCTGGCTTGGAACCCCGCCTGATATCATTCATTGCAATGACTGGATGACGGGCCTGATCCCGGTGTATTTGCGGACGGTATATGCCACGGATCCATACTTTGCCGGGACGGCCACACTGCTCAGCATCCACAACCTCGCGTTTCAGGGACTGTTTAGCCCATCACAGTTACCCAGGTTTGGTCTGTCAATGGAACTCAACACCACGGATGGCGGCCTTGAATTCCGGGGCACGGCCAGCATGCTGAAAGGTGGGCTGGTGGCAACTGACGCCATCTCAACCGTGAGCAAGAAATATGCCCAGGAAATCCAGACCTCTGAATACGGCTTTAAAATGGAAGGACTGCTCCATGCCCGCCGCCATGACCTGATTGGCATTCTCAATGGCGTGGATTATGACGTCTGGAACCCAGCCACCGACAAAAACATCGCCGCCAATTACTCGATGGGAGACCTGTCAGGCAAACGGATGTGCAAAGCTGATCTGTTAAGCCACTTTCACCTGCCCCACGAACTGGATCGCCCATTGATTGCGGTGGTATCGCGCATTAGTGATCAGAAAGGGTTTGATTTAATCCGGGATGTTTCTGGTCGAATGCTGCAGGCTGGGGCCTTCTTTGTACTGCTGGGGTCGGGGGATTCCCAATATGAGAACTTCTTCCAACGCCTGCGGGACTTTGCTCCACACCGCGTTGGGGTCTATTTTGGCTTCAACAATGAGCTGGCGCATCGGATCGAAGCGGGCGCGGATATCTTTTTGATGCCGTCCTGGTTTGAACCCTGTGGCCTCAACCAGATTTATAGTCTTAAATATGGCACCATCCCGATTGTGCGTGCAACTGGCGGGCTTGATGACACCATTCAGGATTTTGACCGAATAACCCGGACTGGAAACGGGTTTAAATTCCGTGCGTACCGGGCAGATCGGCTGATTGAAAAAATTTACGAAGCCTTGCTGCTCTATAACGATCAGGATCTCTGGAAGTCAATTATGCTCAATGGGATGAAAGCCAATCACTCCTGGGAAGTGGCGGCTCATGAGTATTTGGATGTCTATCGGATCTTGAAACACACGATTCGTGAACGCATGTAACGCCTGCGTGCAGTTCTTGCGTTCATTCCTTAAATCTTGTATGCAACATCATGCACAACCGCTATTGAAAAAGCCTGGAAAGGTTGAGCTGGGTCGAAATCCTTTCCAACTGCGTTTTCCCGAATTCAAATCCATGTTTGAATTTCGCAAATGATCTGGATTCCAGGGTTACGGCACAGCTTTTGAACGGCAGGTGAGCAATTCGCAATCAATTTGGATTTGAACAATATTAGGAGGATGAACCATGAGTGGTAGCATTGTAGAACTTACTGACGGCACCTTTAAAAATGAAGTGTTAGCCTCAGATATTCCGGTGTTGGTGGACTTCTGGGCGCCGTGGTGTGCGCCTTGTCGGATGCTGTCCCCAACTATCGAAGCTCTCGCGGATGATTATCAAGGCCGCGCCGTCGTCGGAAAAATGAATGTTGATGAAAACAACATCACACCAGGAAATTATAAAGTTCAAGGGATTCCAACCCTGATTCTTTTCAAAGCTGGTGTTGAACAGGAACGACTGGTCGGAGCGACATCAAAAGATAATATTGCCCGTATGATTAACAAGCACCTGGATGTCCCCTCAAGTAAGTTGGGATAACTCAACCAGGAACGACGAAATCAGACGTTTGTGCCTTTGCAGTAAGTTTTTCGAAAACCGCCAGTAATTGCGATTGGTTGCACGCAGTTACTGGCGGTTTTTCTTTGGTTGGGGCTGAGAAAACACGGGCTTGGGGCTGAGGGCTGAAGACATTGGTTTTATTTCATCCTTCATCCTTCATCCCTCATCCCTTTCTGTGCTCCGAGCCTGCGAGTCTTCAGCCCTAGGTTTCAACCACCCATCGCTCATCGGCTTCAGAGAGAGTGGGACGTTGCCACTGAAGGAAAAATCGTGCGATGACCGCTTCGGGAACCTGACGACTTCGGGTCTGGTTGCGGCGAAGCGCTTCAGAGAATGGCGTAGCCAAAACCACGGCAATTGACCTGGCGCCACAGGTACGCCCAATTCGCCAGACTTGTGACCGGTGCTTTTTCAAAAGGTTGGTCGCGTCAAAGATGACTGATATCCCGGCACGAAGCGCCCTCCGAACTCGTGAGTGGGCGGTCTTGAAGATTTTGAGATTAGCACCCTGGTCAGTGGCATCTCCGAGGAGTTCCGCCCGCAAATCATCAGTTGAAACAATCACAATCGGTGAAGTGGCTGTTGCGGTAAAGGTTGAGATCCAGGTGCTTTTGCCGCTGCCTGGAATTCCGGAGACAACCCACAACGATGGGGTTCCGGGTTCCGGGTTCCGGGTTCCGGGTTCCATATCCGTTAACCTCTTTGTACCCCTCAATTGCCGACCTGGAAAAAACTGCTTGATTTTGGATTCAATTTCCTCATAAGTAGCTGCAGTCGTTTGGGATCCAGAATTTCTGGTTGGAGTCTGGTCAGTTAGTGTTTCAAGGGCGCCCCAGAGTAAATTGCGCTTCACCTGTCCACTTCGACAGGAAGCAAATTCAGGTATCGCTAGCAATGTTTGAGTTGATTGCCCTAAAACCCGATTGAGCCGTGCTCGTGAACAGCCTGGCCGGTTCAATTCGGCTCCAACCCGATTGAGTTGCTCGATAAGGACTTGTACCGGATTTAAACCGGAACGGGCATCCAGGCTGGACGCACTTCCTTTTTCATCATAACTAGAAAAATCTTGCGTCATACGAATGTTGTTTTTTAATGCGGCGAGATTTGTTTTTACTGCTTTTCTTTCGTGCTTCAGCGTGATTTCATTGTTAAAATGCGTTTGCTCAGTTTGTCTCCTGCGGATCCAAATTTTTATCAAAATTGTGTACGGCGAATTTTCACAAAGCAATCAGATTCCTTACTGAGTTGCGATTGGCTGTTCTTTGTAACCGGCAACCCGGCAATTGAGCACCCGCTCCTCTGGTCAATCACAGTTGAACAGTGTACGGTCACCCTGGTCATCAGGCCCTTTCACTGTGCCAAAACTGGCCCTCCTGGGCCTTCAATCGTCGGACCCAGTTCAATTTGAATCAGTTCCAGTCGCCAGGCACCAGCGTGAAACCACTATCCCGGAAATGAACATACACTTCAAATGGAACTTCACGAATTACGACTTGTTTTTATCACCATTGATTCAGTTGAAGCAGGACGCATACTGGCAGAACACCTTGTTTCCAATCATCTTGCCGCCTGTGTCAATATCATTCCCGCCATTGAATCAATTTATTTTTGGGAAGGATCGCTCCACCGGGACCCCGAGGTTCTGCTCATCGCCAAAACCACGGCTCAGGTGTTTCCACAACTTGAAGTCGCGGTCCGCGCAAACCATCCTTACACCACGCCAGAAATTCTGGCTTTTCCGGTAAGTCAGGTATTTCAAGGTTATGCCGATTGGGTGATTACATCGGTCACACCTCAGTCTGGGGACACCTCCAAATTGAGCGCAACTGACCCATCTGGGCAATAATCAATGACGGCTGAACCACCAGTCATTCGCTTCATGAGTCAACTTTTTTAAGCTTGATCTGTTTTTGCCCCGCTGCACGCTGAGAAAGCAATAAAAGACGAGAAGAGGATTAACTTTCATGCAACCCAATCGCCCAGATGCCGAAGGAGTCATTCTTGATGCTGAACTCCTTCTGAAATACCGAATGTTTGATCGTGCCCTGACAACGCTTGAGGGTGCATTGGCCGATTTGCCTCGGAGTATCCCTTTACGCGAAAAACTCTGTGAAATCTGTGTGGACCAGGGGCTGAAAGAAAAGGCGATTGAGCACTTGCTGGCGCTTTCTTCCCTCTATTTGGAAGGCGGAAAACTGGATCGAGCGAATTATGTTCTGATGCAGGCCAAACGGCTCAACCCGCAACTGTCTATTACCGCCCGACTCAACGCCATTAAGGAAGCTGAAAATCCCCGTCCTCGTCAAATGATGCCTCAACACCCCCAACCCGGACTGGTGATGCCTGGATACGCCGCTCCCATTCCCATGGCTGGGATGTATGGCCGGCCAAGCGTGAAGGTTATTTCTGGCGACCTGAGCAGCGTCAGCCTTTTTGATGTGGTTCAAGTGATTGAAAACAGCCGAATTACAGGTATCCTTGGACTTCACTCACCTCAGGTGGTGGGACGCATTTACTTCAATAGCGGTCAAATTGCCGATGCAGATACCGGAAACCTGCGTGGAATTGACGCCTTCCGAAAATTTGTTGACGTCAACGAAGGAATGTTTGAAGTCGAAAAGTCCGCCGTCGAGTTTAAGCAAAACATCAATGCCATGAGCAACACCAACTTGATTCTGGATGTCTTGCGCGAACTCGATGAAGAGCGCTCTGGAATGACCGGCGCCCACGACGAAGGCCATGTTCACTAAAGAATGAAAAAAGTGGTTAGTGGTTAGTGGTTAGTGGTTAGAAATCAATAATTTCGAAGAAAAACCAGGAACCAAAAACGAATCACTAACCACTAACCACTAACCACCAACCACCAACCACCAACCACTAACCACCAACCACCAACCACATTCTTCATTCGCCTTCTATCTCATCCCCAGGAAATTCCCAAAAATCTGGGTCCCAGGATTAAAGAAGAGGATTTTCTCCCCTAGCCGAACGGTTGGAATGACCCGCCGGCCACCGCTCCATTGAATGATTTTTTCTGGCGCTCCTGGTGTTGATTCAATATCCACCTTGGCAAACGATTTTCCAGCCCGTTGCAAATAGCTTTCTAAAAATCGGCAGTCCGGGCACCATCCGGCGCTAAAAACCGTGATCGGTAGCCGGTCAATGTCGCTGTCTTCAACCAGGCTTCCCCGCTCAAACATCCGCGACAATACATCTGGTGCTGGCTGCAGAAAAAGTGCCAGGATTTTTTCACCGACTCGAACCAGTGGGAAAACATCGCTTTGGCCTTCGGTCCAGCGCTCGACATTGGCCTGAGCGTTTTTGTCTTCGCGGACATCAACTTCAGTGAAGCGAATCGCCTGGTTTTGAAAAAAAGTTCGTATCGTTTCAACCTCCAGAGTCAATTCGGCACGATACAGATATACCGGAAAATTCATAAATACTCCTTATCTAAACACATACTCCACATAAGAAACTCTTACCACCATACACGTAAAACCGGGGAGCCAGGTATCTTTGCTGAAAGACAGGGGAAGATCAATCCCAAGTCCCCATTGACATTTTTTATCACTCTCCGTAACATCCTGCCAGATTTAGCCTTATGTCGTACAAGGGGTCATCACTTATCCCTCATCATATTCACCATCCAACACAGGTGCGACATGACGCAACCCAAAGTGCAAATCAATAAGCAGATTCCGGACAAACTGTTTTTCAAAATCGGCGAAGTGTGCGAGTTGGTTGAGGTTGAACCACACGTGCTCCGCTATTGGGAACAGGAGTTTCCGCAACTCACACCACAAAAAAATCAGGCCGGACAACGGGTCTATCGGCGGCGTGATGTCGAAATCGCCATGCGAATCAAGGCATTGCGCGAAGAAGAAGGCTTTACCATCGCCGGCGCGAAAAAACGGCTGGCGCAGGAAATGCGGTCTGGCTCAAAACTGAAGGTCGTCCCAATGGAGCGCCCAACAGAAGTTGCCCGCCCGGCACCGCCAGTTGAGCCGCCACCGCCAGTGACGATTGAAATGGCGGGACCAGTCGCTGAAATCGCCAGTGAACCTCCCTTGCCCACACCTCCGGCTGAATTGGAAACACTCACGATTGTAGGGTCGGAATTTGAGGAAACACCCCCAGGCCAGTTCTCGGTAGAACAAAAAGCCGCATTACGCAAGATTCGGACCGAACTGGAAGCTTTATTGACATTGCTGAGGTAGGAGTGCTATAAGCCAAAGTTCTCTTTGTCATCCTGGATTTTCCTTGTCGGGACGTGGCGCAGCCTGGTAGCGCGCACGCTTGGGGTGCGTGAGGTCGCTGGTTCGAATCCAGTCGTCCCGACCATCAAATTTGCACACACAACAGTGGTAGTTTTCTTGAGGTGAGCTACGGGCAATTCTTCGCGCGGCTCACCTTTTTTACTTTCAAAGGGTGTTCGATGACTCGCATTCTGGTTACCAATGACGATGGGATTTTTTCTGAAGGCATTGTCCGGTTGGCTCAGGAACTGGAACAACTCGGAGACGTCATGGTGGTGGCGCCTTCTTCTGAAATGAGCGCCGCCTCGCATTCGCTGACCTTGATCCGGCCACTCCGGATTATTGAAGTTCGCCCCAACTGGTATCGGGTGGACGGCACTCCCACGGACTGTGTCGTTTTAGCCCTCAATCAAGTTTTGAAAGACCAGCCCTGGCCGGATTTGGTGGTGTCGGGAATCAACCGGGGCGCCAATCTGGGTGACAACGTGACCTATTCTGGCACGGTGGCGGGTGCCCTTGAAGGTTCGATTTACGGCCTCCCCAGCATTGCCATCTCACAGGTTGGGCGTGAGAAATTCAATTTTGAAAAGGCCGCCAAATTTGCCCGCCAGATTGCCCAAAAAGTCCTGACCGAAGGCTTACCCAAAGGCACCCTGCTCAATGTCAACATTCCACCTGGTGACATCAAAGGCGTGAAAATCACCCCAACCGGCAGCAAAATCGCCGCCACCGCGATTGTTGAAGGTCGTGACCCGCGTGGGATGAAATATTTTTGGATTGGGGAAGACAGTGTATCCTGGCACGAAGTGCCTGGCGTTGACTTTGAAGCCATTCACGAGGGCTTTATTTCAATCACGCCGCTTCGCAATGATTTGACCGATCATCAGGCACTGGCCAAACTCAGGCATTGGGGCGACATTACGCCGGAACTTGACTAAATTGAGCGAAATAGCGAAATAGCGAGTAGCGAGTAGCGAGTAGTCAATCAAAGAGCCAGAACAAATCACCTGGTCACCTTGTCACCTTGTCACCTTGTCACCTTGTCACTTTGTCATACAGGGGGAATCACATGAAATTCATTACTGCCATCCGACTCGCGGTTATGATGGTGCTCTCGGCCATCTTCTTTTCGATTCCACTGGTGATTGCCCTGCCTCTTTCGCCTAAAGGGCGGCGCAAAGTCATGTTTTACCCGTGGTTTGGATTTGCCAATTCATTAAAGCTGCTTTTTGGAGCCACGGTTCAGGTTACGGGTCGCGAATATATCGGAGGCGAGTATGAACAACATCACCTCTATATTTGCAACCACCTGAGCATGGCGGATATCCCGATTCTGGTCACGGTGTACCCACTTCCGTTTGTGGCAAAAAAAGAAGTCATGAAGGTGCCGATCATTGGCTGGGCGGGTTGGATGTCGGGAAATGTGTCGTTTGATCGATCAGACCCGATTGCCCGCAAAAAGGTAGTCTATGAAACCCTCCGGCGAATCAAAAATGTAAATTCGATTTATATTTTCCCTGAAGGCACCCGCAGCAAAACCGGAATTCCCAAAGCTGAACCGTACCTCTCGATGATGGCAGCGGCCTGGACGGAGAAGGTTGATGTGATTCCCATGGCCATTCATGGCTCAAAAAATGTGCTCACCGACTTGACCAGTGATGTCCGCATCAAGCTGGATCCCCCCATGCGATGTGCCGACTATCCGACGGCTGATCGGTTTGCCCAGGCGTGCTGGAGTCGGGTGATTGAAATGTTTTATGAACTTAACGCTGACGCCAAAGCGGCTGGCAGCCGAACTGCAATTCCAGCCGAAATGGTACCGCCGACCCCGGTTACAGCCTCAACCCGATTCAACGAAGTCTTTGAATCAGTTTCCCAGGAAATCCATGACGAACCCTCCACAACCGAATGATTCACCCGAAGTCGAACTCACTGACACCGAACCAGCAGTTGAACTCGAAGTTGAACCCGACCAAACCGAGGAAATTGAAGTTGAGGCCGATGACGCTGATGAGGCTGAGGCTGAGGATCTCGAAGATGAAGATGAACCCTCAGAAGTTGAAATGGATGAGGATGAGGAGACCACTCCGGCTTCATTTCGATCTGGCTTTGTTGGCATTCTTGGCCGCCCAAACGCTGGTAAATCAACGCTGATCAACCACCTGGTCGGTGAAAAAATCGCCGCTGTTTCCGATAAACCCCAAACCACCCGAACGCGAATCCAGGGCATTGTGACCTTGCCTGATGAAGGTCAAATTGTGTTTGTGGACACGCCCGGCGTTCACAAACCAGGCTATAAACTCAACAAACGAATGATGCAGGCAGTGCTTGATACCATTCAAACCGTTGACCTTTTGCTCCTGCTGCGTGATGCGTCGGTTTCAACCGGCAATGGCGATAAGTTTGTCCTGGAAATGGTCAAAGAGGCTGGCAAACCGACATTTTTGCTGCTCAACAAAATTGACAAGGTTGTTGATAAAACCGCCCTTTTGAAGTTGATGGAGTTCTACCGAAATGAATACGAATTTGCGGAATTCATTCCACTTTCAGGTCTCAAAGGCGACAATACCAAACTCCTGACCCAGAAAATCCTTGAATACCTGCCAGTTGGGCCGCACTTGTTTGAAGAAGATGCGCTGACCGACCAGACCGACCGCATGCTGGTGGCCGAATTGATTCGCGAGCAGGCCCTGCGGGCGCTCTCACAGGAACTTCCCTTCTCGATTGCCGTGATGACCGAACAATGGGAAACCCGCCCAAATGGCGTGGTTCATCTGGCCTGTGTGATCTATGTCGAACGCGAATCCCAACGCGCCATTGTGCTCGGCAAAGGCGGTGCCAATATGAAAAAAATCGCCATTGCGGCTCGCAAAAACATTGAGGCAATGCTCGACACCCGAATCTTCCTCGAACTCTTTGTCAAAGTTCAACCACACTGGCGCAATGACGAACGCATGCTGGATCTGATGGGAATTGAGAAGCTTGGCAGCGAATAGCAGACTTGGGGCAATTGAAGGGATGAGGGATGAAGGATGAGGGATGAAATAAAACCAATGCTTCAGCCCGATTTCTTCAGCCCGGTGCCTTTAGCCCTCAGCCCTATACCCCATAAACGCCAGGATAAGGAAAATTTGAACCATCCGTTTGTCTTTTATGTCGCCCTTGCAGGGCTTGGATCTCGATCTGACCGGGACCGTGGGCTTCGCACCACGGCTATTAAACGACGACCCTTCGGGCCTCAAACCCTTATCCTGGCGCTTATGGCCCTATACCCTCAGCCCCGTTCTTCAGCCCAATGGGTTTTTCATTGTGCGCAAATACTTTCCCCACATCACCAAACCCATCCTGATTCTCGGACTGGTGAGCCTCTTTACTGACATTGCCAGTGAGATGCTCTATCCGGTGGCACCGCTTTTTTTGAAAAGTCTTGGTGCTTCAACAGTCTTAATTGGTGCATTGGAAGGGTTTGTTGAATTTATCTCCGGGCTTTTGAAAGGCTATTTCGGCGCACTTTCAGACCGTAAAGGGTCGCGGGCCGGATTTGTCCGGGCTGGATATGCCCTGTCGGCACTGGCCAAGCCGCTTCCAGGCATCTGGACAACAGTTGGAGGTGTCGTCACCGGAAGAATCACTGACCGGCTTGGAAAAGGGATGCGCTCGGCGCCAAGGGATGCACTGCTGGCCAGCTATGGAGGGAAGAAATCTCAAGGCGCCGTCTTTGGATTTCATCGGGCAATGGATACGCTGGGCGCCGCACTTGGACCGCTTCTGGCGCTTGGGTTTCTAGTCCTGTATCCAAACGCCTTTCGTGAATTGTACCTGCTGGCGTTTATCCCCTCGATTCTGGCGGTAATCGCCACCTTTTTTGTCTCCGAAGTTCCCTTCACTCCCAAATCCGACACCAAACCTTTTGCTCCGTTTGCGGTTTTTTCCTACTGGTCAGCGTCACCGGCGGCCTATAAACGCATCGTCATTGGCCTGACGCTCTTTGCCTTCGTCAACAGCAGCGACGTGTTTTTGATTTTGAAAGCTGGAAAAGTTGGATTTTCGACGGCAGCGGCGATTGGCGGGTATGTCTTTTATAATCTGGTGTATGCACTGGCGGCTTATCCACTGGGCGTACTGGCGGATTCATTTGGAAAACGACGCGTGCTGGTGAGTGGACTGGTTCTCTACGCCGTGGTGTATGCCGGCTTCGCCTTGTTGACCCAATCCTGGCACGCCTGGGTGCTCTTTGCCTTCTATGGTCTGTATGCGGCAGCAACTGAAGGAATTGCCAAAGCCTGGATGGCAGATCTTGTACCGAACGAAGACCGTGGCAAAGCGATTGGACTGCAAACCATGCTTGCCAGCTTTGGGACGCTCGTTGCCAGTCTGGTCGCTGGAATTCTGTGGGATTACATCAGCCCTAACGCGCCATTCTGGCTCGCGGCAGTCGGTGCCATCGCTGCTATTCCCCTTCTCAAAAAGTCAGTACCGCCTGCGTGAGCGGGTGGGGATTTTTTCTCAACCCACTCGCTGACACAAGTGGTACTGACTTATCTGAATTCCCCCTGAATCATAAACGGCGCCCAGTAAAACGGGGCTTTCCACTTTGGATTTTTAAGCATTTCCAGTTGAGCCGCTCGCAAAGCCGCTGCCGGAGATTGTTTCTGGTTGATCATTTTTCGATAAAAACTGGTCATCAAGCTGGCAGTGGCTTCGTCATTGACGCTCCAGAGACTCACAATAACCCGTTTGGCACCGGCGTACATAAAACCACGCGTCAATCCAACCATCCCTTCGCCCTTAATCTGTTTCCCAAGCCCGGTTTCACAGGCGGAAAGCACCACCAGTTCGGCTGGAAGCGACAGGTTATAGATATCAAGCGCCCGTAAATAGCCGTCCACCGGCTTTCCAGTTTCATCAATCAGTGAAAAAACCAGGGCTGAAAGATCAGGCCGATCAGCATCAATTAACCCGTGAGTTGCCAGATGGATGTAGGAATATTTACTTAATTCTCCGCTGGTAATTGCCTGACGATTGGCGGCAAAGCTCACCAGACGGGTGCTGTTTTTGGCGCCGACCAGCTTTGAGATTTGATCAGCTTCGACCCTGGTAAATGGCAACCGGGGAATCTGCAGGTTCACAACCCCTTGCGCCCCTTCGGCTTTACCAGTCTCTTTTTCGCGCTCCAAGATGCGATTGTAGATGCGCTTTTGGGCTGAAAGCGTCACCGATTCGGCTGATGCCTGGGAGTCAGTCACTGACTTTCCTTGAAATCGTTCATCCCGTGGGTCAAAGACCGGATCGGCCACGATAGCCACCGACACCGGTTGGGCGACTCTTCCCGCTGTTTCTTTTCTCAGAATTGAGAGTGCGGAAGCCGATGGCAACATCACGATTTCGTTCTGAGCCACCAGCAACCGGGAAGCAGTTTGCCTGGAACGCGACGCTTTCTTCACCGGCAGGCAGCCAAACGGAATGTATTGCAACGCCCCATCCGGCACAATCAGCACCCGTCCACGACCAAGCTTCCCCGCCAGTGGCTGAAGCACCATTCCGGCAAGTTGTTCCAAATCCTGAGTCATCACAATTGATAACTCATCCCTGTATTTTTTGAGATTTTGCTTCTCTTTTGGAACGTGAAGGGTCGAGCCAGACAACACAAGTTTTCGATCAGGCAAGAAATCTGACAGTTCGGCTGTTGGGCGGCGGAGGAGTTGATAGACTTCTTCGGCCAGCGCTTCGATCTCGGACTGTTTCGGTAATTCAAAGCTCAGAAATTCGGTTGGGGTAATCACCCACGCGTAACTGCGGGTCTCAGCCAGTGCGTACTCGACCAGCACCGTTTTAGAATCAAGCAATGAATCCTGAATCTCCTCAACGTTGAGGGTTTGCGGTTGAGTTAAGGCGGCATAGCGGGGACTTGTAGCGCGAATCTGATCCTGTACCTGCCGGTATTCTGCTGTGACTTCGTCAATTTCTTTCTTGGCGGCGATTTCCTGTTCAGGAGTGAACTGAGTGGTAAGCAATCGTGCCAGCCGCTCAAACTTGCCCGTTAACCGTTGCCGGAGTTCGGTTTCCCGAGTCACCAGCTTTGGGTCAACACCTTCGCGAATGTTCACATTGCTTTCCGACAACAACTCCAGCAGACTCCGCGCCCGCGACTGTTCGCTCACTTGAAATGCCTGACGGTCATAGCCCACTTTCGGGTTTTCCTTGTGAAGTTGCATCAACACATCAATGTAAAGCCGGTAATATGGTTGAGATTTCCCAAAGTAGCTGGTCCGAAACTCCTGGGTCAGTTGGGCCCGTGTGTTTTCGACCAGTGAAATGACCTGTTCAAGTCTGGTGCGAGCATCCTCCTGTTTTCCCTGTCGCAGGTTCACTTTTGCCAACCCAAACAGCGAATCAGATTGCTCCGCCCGGTCACCGACTTGTTGACTGAGTTCAAGCGCCTTTTGAAATGATTCGGCGGCTTTTTCCAGATTTCCCTGGGTGAGCAAAGCAATTCCAAGCCGGTTGAGAGAAAAGGCTTGCAAATTCACGTCCCGAACTTCACGCGCAATCCCGAGTGCCTGTTCGTGATAGGAAACCGCTTCCTGGGCTTTTTGCTCTTTCAGGAGAGCCTGGCCAATAAAATTCAAGGTGAACATAATCCACTTGCGATCTTTGGCGCCCTCGCTCAAAGCCAGTGATTGCTTGTAGTAATCAAGCGCCTGGGCCGTAAATCCCTGGCTGGCGTAGTAATTCCCAATATGTGCCAGCGTCACCCCTTCGCCCTGTTTGTTGCCAATTGCCTTCCACATTCCCAGCGCATCTTCGTAATACTCAAACGCTTTTTCTTTATCTCCAAGTGCATCAAAGAGATAGCCTTTCGCGTCAAGTGCAAAGGCTTTGGGCCGCGACCCTTTGGTATTTTCCAAAATTGCCAGTGCCCGGTTATAGGATTCGAGCGATTTTTGAAATTCACCAACTGAGCGATACATCACGCCCAGGTTGATGCTGACGGCGGCCACGGTTTGCAATTCACCAAGTTGTTGCAGGGCTTCAAGCGCCTGGGTGTAGTACTCCAGGGCTTTTACTTTTTCGCCCAGATTGTTGTAAACCTTGCCTAAGTTATTGATGGTAATGGCCTCACCGGTTTTATCACCGACTTTGCGAAAGAGCGGCAAGGCAAGTTCATAGTTTTCAATGGCCTTCTGTTTCTGGCCAATATCATCAAAAACCTTGCCTGAGTTGGCCAGAACCTCAGCCTGCCCCTGGTCATTGTCGGTTTCACGCCAGATGGGGAGTGCCTGTCCATACACCTCCAGGGCTTCGGGCTTTTTCCCTAACTCGTCAAGGAGCAATCCGATTTCATTGAGTGTTCGGGCCTCTTCGGCACGGTTTTTGGCGGTTTGCCAGAGGGTCAGGGCTTGCTGAAACAGCGTGACCGCCCGTTCTAAATTGGGTCGCGTCCGTTCCTGAAGGATCTGTTTGGCTTCTTCGACCAGTTTGGTCGCCTTTTGACTGGCTTCATCTGAATCCGACAGAGCCGGTTGTCCTGTTGAATTGGCACTGCTTGCTGGCGAAGTTTGTCCAAATACACTGTGAACACATCCAATCGTTAGACAAAAAACGATGCTTAAAATAAATAGATTGTTTGATATAGGAATTTGAATCTTTGCCTTTCCATGAAAATCGGGAAAAGCAATTGGAACGTGTTGGGGGTGAAAATTTGACATCTCTTTTTCCTTTCCAAATTCACGCACTCCAAAAAGGAAACGAGGAGCAAATCCCAGTTCGAAATTTGCTCCTCGATGTTGGTTACGGTTTCAGGTAGGTTGCAAACCATTCGTGGACGTTTTTGTACCAGAATCGGCTGTTGGCTGGTTTTAAAATCCAGTGGCCTTCATCCGGATAGACGACCAGCTTTGATGGAACCCCCTGGCGTTGGAGCGCGGTAAACAACTGCATTCCCTGGTCAATCGGCACGCGATAGTCAAGTTCGCCGTGGATAACCAGTGTCGGGGTCTTAAAGTTTTTGGCTGATTTGTGCGGCGACCATTTTTCGAACAGTTCCGGATTGTCCCACGGGTTGCCGTTAAATTCCCATTCGGCAAACCAGAGTTCTTCGGTCACGCCATACATGCTTTCGAGGTTATAGACGCCAGCGTGCGACACCAGCGCTTTGAAGCGGTTTGAATGACCCAGCAACCAGTTGACCATATAGCCGCCGTAGCTTCCGCCAGCCGCGCCCATCCGGTCAGGATCAACAGAGCCCTGTTTGATGGCCGCATCAATCGCGCCATTGATGTCTGTAACAACTTTACCACCCCAATCCTTGCTGATTTCATTGGTGAATTGCTGGCCGTAACCGGTTGAACCACGTGGGTTAATCGCGACCACAACGTAGCCGGGCGCAGCAAACAATTGCGGATTCCAGCGGTAGCTCCAGCCGTTGTTCCAGGCGCCTTGCGGTCCGCCGTGAATCAGGAAAATCGTCGGGTATTTCTTTCCCTCACGAAACTTCGGCGGTTTGACCACCCAGGAGTGGACTTTCGCACCACCGTCACCTTCCGACCAGAGTTCTTCGACCTTGCCGAAGTCAATTTCGGCCAGGGCTTCGTCATTAAAGCTGGTCAGTTTCTTTGGCTGGCCGCTGCCATCCGCACTCAGGCTGTAGATTTCTGACGGGCTGGTCAGCGTGTTGTGGGTGAAATAGACCGTTTTTCCGTCATTCGAAATGTTGAATTCATGGTTTGAGCCCTTGGAAAACACCGGTTTGGCGTCATTTCCCTTCACCGACACCACATAAATCGGGCCCTGGCCTTTTTCTTCGCAGCCAAAGTAGATTTTTGAACTGTCAGGTGACCAGTTGATTTCATCAACCGAAAGGTCCAGGGTCTCAGTCAACATTCGTGCCTGTTTCGTGGTCCGGTCATAGAGCACTAGATTGCGTTTGTCGGCTTCAAACTTGGGTGTCGCCTGTGACAGCCAGGCCAGGTATTTTCCGTCTGGCGAGTAGCGCGGGTTAATGTCTGAACCTTTGCTGGTTGAAATGCGCTTTGGTTCGCCACCAGTGACCGGCACCACGAAGATGTCGTTGTTGGTGCTCCAGGCTTCTTCACGGCCATCAGTGTTGCGGGCAAAGGCAAGTTCTTTGCCATCGGCTGAAAAGGCATAGTCGGCGCCGCCGATGCTAAACGGTGGTGAATCAAAATCGCCGGGCGTCACATCTTTGACCTGACCGGAATCAGCCGAAACCACAAAAATATGCGAGCGACGGCCTTCTTTCCAGCTTGTCCAGTGCCGATAGAGCAACTGCGTGGCAGTTTTGGCTTTGACTTTGCTTTCTTCCGCCTCTTCATATTTCTTCTTGTTGCATTCGGCATCATTGAGCGGACAATCTGGATAAATCTCAGCCGTGAAGGCCATTGATTTTCCATCTGGTGACCAGATTAACCCGGAAACATCGGTGAAGAAATCGGTTACTTTGCGCGGCTCGCCGCCCTGCAGGCTGAGCATCCAGATTTGGGATGAACCGCCACGGGTTGAGACAAACGCGATAGACTGGCTATCAGGTGACCAGCAGGGTTCGCTGTCAGCTTTTTCGAATGTTGTTAATTGGCGTGCCGGACCGCCACCCGCCGGCATAATCCAGATATCCGAATTTGAACTTTGGGATTTTCGGTCAATGGCTGAAACCGAAAATGCCAGCCACTTCCCATCGGGGGACAGGGCCGGGCTGCCGACGCGCTTGAGGCGCAACATATCGCCAAACTCCATTGGTCGCTGCTTTTGCGCCAGTGCAGTTCCTGTGCTCAAAACAACAGCCAGGCTCAGGCCAAAGGCTGTCACGAGCATTTTGACGCCACGAAACATAGAATTCCTCCTGAAAAAAGATTGTGGTCAGTAGTCAGTAGTCAGTAGTGCCAGTTAAGAGTTGAAGCCGTTTTGGTTCTCAGCCCACGAAGTGGGCGCCGGCTCGTAGCCCAGGGCGAGTCTTCGAGCCCTGGGAATTCGGGTCATTTCCCTCCTTTTCCCCGCCCGGCCAGCCGCCGTAGGCGGCGGCTGGCCGGGCGGGGGCAATCTGGAACTGACCCGCATCCGGTGGTGGCGCGCCCAAAGCGACGCTGACCACCGGCTCACCTGGCTCCATCCCAACGGGGATGAGGACCAACCACCACTTCAACCCTTAACTGGCATCAGTCGTCAGTAGTCAAATGTTGGGATTTTGAAGGTCTGCCAGGTGGATTTGGTTCTATTTGAGTTATTTAGGAACA
Source organism: Acidobacteriota bacterium (assembly GCA_016208495.1). Lineage (NCBI taxonomy): Bacteria > Pseudomonadati > Acidobacteriota > Acidobacteriota bacterium. The sequence continues at coordinate 46,190 of JACQXX010000077.1, forward strand.
ATGCTTTTCAAGAAATCCACGGATTCAGCTATCCGGGTTTTGGCTACTGACGACTGACGACTGACTTAGAAGAGCTAAAGTACAGGGTGGCAAGGGCTTCTGGCAAGTCGAATCCGGGTTTGCCGCTGGCAGCTAGTGGAAAACCGGGCGACGAGGCCGACATCGCACCAAACCGGCAGTGTTTTTCCAGATATTTTCCGAATAGAAATTATGACCTAACCCTTTCAAAAACAGAGAGTTCAATACTTCATGCTTTATGCTTCATACTTCATAATTGGTATGACAACCAGTGCGGGCTGATGTATAGTTGCGCCGCGTTTCAAAAACTCTCCGACAGTTTCAATTCCGGAAAAAAATCAAATAGTGCCCCTGGAAGAGCAGTGGTGGTTTATAGTAGGATGAATGAACCATCATTCAGCTACCAAAGAACCTACAAAATCCAATCCAATCCAATTCGAGAAGGGACGGAGTACCCCGCATGACTGCAGGAAACTTCATTTTCATTGCTGTTTTTCTCGCTTCAGTTGGTCTGTTTCTATTCAACAGTCGCAAAATCTTTGAGATTCTACAACTTGGCAAACCTGAGCCTGGTAATCGTCTTGATAACACGGGCGAGCGCATCAAAAATATGCTCAGCATCGCCATCGCTCAACAGAAAATTTTGCGCGATCCGCTGGCCGGATTTTTGCACTTGCTGATTTTCTGGGGCTTTATGGTTCTGACCATTGGCACCATCGAGGCTATCCTTGAAGGATTTTATAGTCGGTTTTCCTATCGGCTGGTTTTGGGCAACGACCTGTTTTATGTGCTGACCTGGCTCCAGGAAGTATTTGGCGGTTGCGTGCTGCTGGCATCCGTTTTGTTGCTTGCTCGACGGTATGTGGCTCCACCAAAACGATTTAGTGGTGTTGAAATGAAGCCGGACAGCCGGATGGACGCCACCATCGTGCTTCTGATGATCATTACCTTGATGGTCTCGATGTTTCTGGCCAACTCGTTTGCTCCAACGGAAGAAAAACGCATCACCCGCGATATTTCGGGGCGCACGGTTTCGCAACAACTGGCTAAAGTCATTGAGCCGAAAATGTCACCCAGCACGACTCACATTCTGTTTGAAGCTTCGTGGTGGGTGCATATTTTCACGGTGTTCGGCTTTTTGAATTATCTCCCCTTCTCAAAGCACCTTCACGTGCTGACCTCAGTCCCCAATGTGTTCTTCACCTCGCTCAAATCACGTGGCACGCTGAAGAAAATGGACTTTGAAGCGATGGAAGCCGAAGAAGAACCGGTCTTTGGTGCTTCTGACATTGAACATTTCACCTGGAAACAACTTTTCGACAGCCTGACCTGCACCGAATGCGGGCGCTGCACCTCGGTGTGCCCGGCCAATTTGACCGGCAAGCCCCTTTCACCGCGCAAAATCATGATGGATATCCGCGACCGGTTGATGGAAAAGGGCCCGATTCTGGTTGATCTGAAAAAAGCGGGCGGGGCATCGGCTGAAAATGGGAATGGCGAGTCCAAAAATGGACATTCCGCCAAAGATATCCTGGCTGAAAAACTCATCAGCGAAAAATTTATCACCCCTGAAGAACTCTGGTCCTGCACGACCTGCCAGGCGTGTATGCAGGAATGTCCGGTCAACATCGAGCACGTTCCAACCATTCTGGACATGCGCCGGAACCTGGTGATGAACGAAGCCGACTTCCCTGGGGAACTGCAAACCTTATTTAACAACCTCGAAAACAAATATTCGCCCTGGGCGTTTAGTCACGCCGCCCGGGCCGACTGGTCAGAGGGCCTGAACATCAAGACCATGGCCCAGGCCCAGAACGAAGATATTGAGGTTTTGTTTTGGATCGGATGCGCTGGTTCCTACGACGACCGCTACCGCAAGGTAGTCCAATCGGTGGCCCGACTCCTTCAGAAAGCCAATATCAAATTTGCCATTCTGGGCAAAGAAGAAAAATGTACCGGTGACCCGGCCCGTCGCGCTGGAAACGAATATCTCGCCCAATCGCTGATTCAGGAAAACGTCGAGACCATGAATGGCTACGGCGTGAAAAAAGTCCTGACTTCCTGCCCACATTGCTTTAACACCATCAAGAACGAGTATCCGGACTTTGGTGGCAACTATGAAGTCATGCACCACAGCCAGTATCTTTCGGAACTGGTCAAGGCTGGCCGCATTACATTGACCCAAAAGATCGAAGCCACCGCCGTGTATCACGATTCATGTTATTTGGGCCGCTCCAACAACGTCTATGAAGCTCCGCGCCAGACACTGGTCCAGATCGGAGGCATGAAACTGGTTGAAATGGACCGCTCCCGCGATAAAGGAATGTGCTGTGGCGCCGGCGGTGCCCGGATGTTTATGGAAGAAAATGTCGGTACCCGCGTCAACGTCGAGCGTGCCAAACAGGCGCTGGACACCAAACCGGATGTTGTCGCTTCGGCCTGTCCATTCTGTATGACAATGCTCACCGATGGCGTCAAAGCCCATGAAAACACCCAGGTCAAAGTGTTTGACATCGCCGAACTGCTCGACCAGGCAGCCGGCGGGGAAAAGCGGGTTTAGCTTCGGGCGAAAGACATTGAGCTGAGGGCTTGGGGCTGAAAATAACGGGTTTCATACCCTGAGCCCGATTTTTCAGCCTTTCCCGTGTAGATTCTTGATTGCGCTCTGCAGGACAAGCCATGGAGTGAATTGGATTGAGCATCCCGAAGGGCTGCAGTTCGGATAGCCGGTGGTTGCGAGGTTTTGGGAGCTACCACCGGAAAAAGGTTCGCCCCCAACCTTCCCCCGCATCATCCGCGCCCCAAGGGGGCGCGGATGATGCGGGGGAAGAAAAATGGTAGTAGCCTGGAGGTCCGGTGGTAGGCCCAAAGCGGCCAACCGACCGGCTATCCGAACTGCAACGCTTCGCGGTGCAAAACCAAAAACTGACACGTGAAAGAACGTCTTCAGCCCGATAGTCTTCAGCCCGTTTTCTTCAGCCCCAGATTTTCAAGAGGCAGCCAAAGATTGGCTGCCTCTTTTGTCTTTTTAGGTTAGAATGACCAGTTTGGATTTTAAAACCTTAATACCAGTCACACACCCAGGCACTTCATTATGCAAATTAAACTTACGGAACTGTTTACCGTTTATTTTTCATTGCCAATCCGAACCCGAGGGGCGCAGTTCACCAGGAATCCCAACTTTGACTTTGACCTGATAGAAGAAAATTATTACGCTTCCGACATCCAGGATGGCCGGGAAACCGAGACCGTTACCCTCAGGTTTGAAGTCAAAAAACCAACTGAACTCTCGGCCTTTGCCCGGTGTTCCTGCCCCAAGTTTCAAAAGGGCCCCTGTGCGCATTTGTGGGCCTTGATGATGGGCATTGATCAATCATTGCCAGTCACGCTTCAACAAAAAATTCGGACAGCATCACTCCGCCCAGACTTCTTTGAAGATGATTTTGAAGACGACACCGAAGATGATGATTTTTTTGATGAGAATGAGGACCTGTTCTTCAATGAGACCAGCGACGCTGGTCTGGTTCGGGAACTTTCACAAAGGTTGGGGCTGTCTTCAGGTTCGAAACTGGCACACCAGAGCAAAAGTCGCTACCTTCCCCCGCCACCACCGACCTGGAAAGACTATTTTGTACCGCTCAAGGAAATGATGGTCGCACGGGAGCAGGTCAATAAAACGCCAATCTGGCCTGAAAACTGGCAACTCCTGTATGTCCTTGATATTGAAACCATTAAATCAACTGGAATCATTGCCGTTGACTTGTATTATCAGGAGCGAAAGAAAAATGGCGATTGGGGCAAGGCCAAACAAACCCATTTGAAACGAGAACATTTCCTGGTCCATCCGAACCCACAAGACCGCCAGTTGCTGCTCACTCTGGCTGGGATGAATGCCCTGGGCAGCAACACCCTCTCCCTGAGCGGCCTCCAGGCATATCTGGGGCGGGAATCCTATAAACCACTTCAGTACTATATCGGTGGCCATGATCTGGAACGTGTCTTCCCTCTACTCTGTGCCACCAATCGGTTTTTTATCGTCCAGGAACCGAAAGGTGAGCGAAAATTTATTGGTCCGCTTACCTGGGATCCACATGAAAAACCCTGGGAGTTTCATCTTGGCCTCAATCGAGTGACGAACAAGCCATCGGACTTTGAGACCCAGTTGCTGCTCAAACGTGAGGAAAAACAAATATCCCCGTCAGAAGTTCTTTTGCTTTTGAGCGACGGCTATTTATTCACCCGCACCCAGGTGTCGAAATTTAATCATTATGGGGCCTTTCCGCTGGTTGCCCATCTGCGAGGAGAAGAACCCCTGGTGATTCCTGAGACCGAACTCGATGCGTTTCTCCAGGAAATGACTCAGCTTCCGTCAGCCCCGCCGCTCCAGCTTCCAGCATCACACCAGGTTCAAATCAGTCAAATGGAACCGCTTCCGTTTCTCTCAATTCGACGAAACCACCCATCAGCCATCCTCAAGGGAGACCTGGAGTTTGTCTATGATCAACTCCGGTTTAAAGTGGATGATGCCTCAGGCGGACACTATGACCCTCAAGCCAAACATTTTTACCGGCGGAATCGGACGGCTGAAAAACAAGCGGTGCAAGTTCTCGCCCAGCACCCTGGAGTTGAAGAGCACACCTTCCGCGACACCCACAAAGGCAAAAGCACCTCGTTTCAATTCCCTCCTCAAGAACTCCCCCGACTGGTCTCGAAACTGACGGCTCAGGGTTGGCGAGTGGAAGCCGAAGGAAAGTTGTACCGGACGCCAGGGCAGGTTTCAATCCAGGTCAAATCGGGCCTTGACTGGTTTGAATTGCAAGCCGAAGTTGATTTTGAAGGCCAGGTAGCCTCTCTGCCCAAACTCCTGGCGGCCCTTCGGCGTGGTGAACGGTTTGTGCAACTTGGCGATGGTTCGTTTGGGATGCTTCCCGAAGAATGGTTGACCAAATATGGGTTGTTGACCGGGGTTGGTCAGGCCGAAGGAGATACGATCAAATTTCGGCGGTCACAGGCCGGATTGCTCGATGCGCTCCTCTCGGCCCAGCCTCAAATTGCCGTGGATGAACCATTTATCAAACTCCGCGATCAGATGCACCAGTTTGATAAGGTGGCGGCTCAACTCCCACCGCCTGGATTTATCGGGGAACTTCGCCCTTATCAACAGGAAGGTCTTGGCTGGCTTCATTTTCTGGATCAGTTTGGGTTTGGCGGCTGTCTGGCTGACGATATGGGACTGGGAAAAACCGTTCAGGTGCTCGCTTTTCTCCAGGCGGCCAAAGAACAAAAAGAAGCGGCCCCTGGTCGCCCGCGCCCATCACTGGTGGTGGTGCCAAAATCGCTCCTGTTTAACTGGACAGAAGAAGCCCGTCGGTTTACTCCGCAACTTCAGATACTCACGCATGTCGGCACCGGTCGTGACCAGGAATTTGATTCATTTCAGGCATTTGACATCATTTTGACCACCTATGGCACCATGCTGCGTGATATTCTCAAACTCAAAGACATTCAGTTTGACTTTGTGATTTTGGATGAATCCCAGGCCATCAAAAACGCTTCAACCGAGACCTCCAAAGCCGCCAGGTTGCTCCAGGGACGGCGGCGGCTGGCGATGAGCGGAACACCGATTGAAAACCACCTTGGTGAGTTTTGGAGTCTGTTTGAATTTTTGAACCCAGGGATTTTGGGCACGGCCTCGGTGTTTCAGCAACTCGTGGATGATCCCAATTTGCGCCAGGTCGAGTCGCGCCAGCTACTGGCCAAAGCTGTTCGGCCATTTTTGCTTCGGCGCACCAAACAACAGGTGGCCAAAGATTTGCCGACCAAAACCGAGCAAACCATCTATTGTGAAATGGAGCCCGAACAGCGCAAACACTATCTGGAACTGCGCGACTATTACCGGGCCACGTTGCTCGGACAAATCGGAACCGAAGGCATTCAAAAAAACAAGCTGCAAATCCTCGAAGGGTTGCTCCGGTTGCGCCAGGCAGCCTGCCATCCAGGACTCATTGACTCCAAACAGACTTCCAAACCAAGCGCCAAACTGGATGTGCTGCTGCCCTACATTGCCGAAATTGTTGACGAAGGCCACAAAGCTCTGATTTTCTCGCAATTTACCAGCTTTCTTTCGATTGTTCGCAAACAGCTTGATAAAGAAAAGATCCCCTATTTGTACCTGGATGGGAAAACCCAGAACCGGGGTGAACTGGTGGAAAAATTCCAGACTGATCCAGAAAGCAAGTTGTTTTTGATCAGTCTGAAAGCTGGAGGATTTGGCCTCAATCTCACCGCCGCGGAATATGTCTTTCTGCTTGATCCGTGGTGGAATCCAGCCGTGGAAGCCCAGGCGATTGACCGAACGCATCGCATCGGACAAACTGAACAAGTCTTTGCCTATCGGCTGATCACTCGCGATACCGTCGAGGAAAAAGTGCTCAAACTCCAGGAAAACAAACGCAATCTGGCGGATGCGATTCTGGGCGAAAACAGCGCCACCTTGCGTGATCTGGGCCGCGAAGACCTGGAACTGCTGCTTTCCTGAGTGAATGAAGAATGAAGAATGTGGTTGGTGCCTGGTTCTTGGTTCTTGGTTCTTGGTTCTTGGTTCTTGGTTCTTGGTTCTTGGTTCTTGGTTCTTGGTTCTTGGTTCTTCTTCGAAAATATTGATTTCTAAGCACCAAGCACCAAATAACTACTAACCACTTTCTTCATTCTCAATTCTTCACTCTCAATTCTCAATTCTTCATTCTCAATTCTTCATTCTCAATTCTTCATTCTCAATATCTATATGCTTGAACTTCGACCCAACTGCGAACACTGTGACCGAGACCTTCCCCCCAATGCCATTGACGCCATGATCTGCACTTTTGAATGCACTTTTTGTGTGGATTGTGTTGATACTGTTTTGCACAATGTGTGTCCAAATTGCGGCGGCGGCCTGGTTCGACGTCCGATTCGCCCACACCGATTGCTTGCAAAATATCCGCCTTCTGAGCAACGGGTGTTCAAACCAGTCAACCTCGAAGAACACCAAACGCGGCTCGAACAACTGCGGGATATCCCTCCAGCCGAACGATGAATTGAATTTCCTCAAAAGGGTAGGCGGCATGCCTCATTCTCAAAAACCATCCATGTTCTCAGCAGCCGAACTTCAGGAACAGATTGATCAAACCTGCGACACGGTCCGCGCTCATGATCACCAATTGATCCATGAAGCGGCGAAAACACTGGCGCTGCTGGGTCCAGCAGCCGTTGAACTCCTGATAGAAAAGCTGCGGGATCCTGACCGTTATGTGCAGGACGTTGTGGCTCGTGCGCTTGGCCAGATTGGTGACCCGCGTGCCGTGGTTCATCTGCTGGAAATACTCAGTGACTATCACCCTCTTTCCCCTGACAACGATGATGAAGACGATCTGTCTGAACCCGAATTTCGGGCGGTTGAAGCGCTTGGAAAAATCGGGGATCCACGTGCCGTCGAACCGCTGCTGGCTGAACTTGACCGACTGATCGCTCTCTACCCAGGAATTGTGACGACGGAGATTATTTATTGCCTTGGGGAGATTGGTGACCTTCGAGGGCTAGAACCCTGCCTGAGATTTCTCAAGCCACCGCTGGTTGATCACACCCACTGGAAGGCCGCTCACTACTCCCTACCGAAATTTGGCGAACCGGCGATTGCTCCGCTCATTCAACTCCTTAATGAAGTTGATGATCCGCTGATTCCGTATGATTTGGCTGAAATCGGTCATATTTCCGCTATCCCGGTTTTGTTTGAAGTACTCAAAGATTCCTGGCGACCTGACCACCTGCGAGCCAATGCCGCCCACGCACTGGGAAAACTCAAGGCGACCAACGCCTTTGAAACACTTTTGAGATTGATCAACCAGTCGGTGGACAACCCCAATTTGCTTCGAGGATTGATTCTGGGTCTTGGCAACACCCAGGACGAACGCGCCCTCGAAGTGTTGCTCAAATTGTTTGATCAACCCTTTGATCAGGCATTGTTCGGCTGGATCATTGAAGCCCTGGGTGAGCTTGGGACGTCAGGGGCGATTGATGTTCTGGTCGTGCTCCTGGAAAGTCAGGATATGCACATTCGCCAACTGTCCATTCGGGCGTTAGAACGCGGCGGTGACGAACGAGCCATTCCAGCGCTTCAACTCCTGGTGGATGACCACCAGCGGCCAACCAGCCTGATGCTGGACGAAACAACCGAAGCCGGAATCAAGAACATGCTTGGCCCAGACGGGGTGGACGAGGTGCTGGATTTATTTGGTGAAGGCACCCGCCGCTGGGCCGCCAGTGCCATTCGTGCCATTCGTCAGCGCTCCCAGGCTTCGTTTTTCGACAATTCCGGCGAGTTTGATTCGCAATTGACGAATTAGAGTGAAGAGCGAAACTGAAGAGCGAGTAGCGAGTAGCAAGACTGAAGAGCGAGTAGCGAGTAGCAAGTAGCGAGTCGTCAATCCATTTTCAGTCGTGGGGCTGTCATCAAACAAATACCAGGAAAAGGATATTAGGAAAGGACAAAAGTTCGAAAACCCTGATCCCTGAACCCTGATCCCTGAACCCTGAACCCTGAACCCCAAACCCTGAACCCTATGAATTCCCTTTCCCTTGCCCAATTTGCTTCAATTACTCACGCTGATTTATCAACTGAAATTATTCAAAATCATATATTTACCAATATTTGCACTGATTCGCGGCGGGTGCAGCAGGATGCGCTGTTTTTTGCGCTGAAAGGCTCCCAGGTGGATGGTCACGCCTTTGTCGGTCATGCCCTCCGCAACGGCGCCGTGGCGGCTGTCGTCCGGCGGTCCTGGGCGGCCCAACATCCGGAACTGGCCACCGAACGGCTGATCCTGGTTGATGACCCGCTGGCCAGCCTCCAAAAACTGGCTGGGTGGTGGCGGAATGAACTCCGAGGCAAAGTCCTGGCCATCACTGGCAGCAATGGGAAAACGATTGTGAAAGATGCGCTCCATCAGGTGCTGTGCGGGATGTATGAATGTTCGGCCAGTCCAGGGAGCTATAACAATCAACTTGGCGTGCCGCTCTCACTCCTTCGATTCCCTCAGGAAGTTGAACTGGCACTGGTTGAAGCTGGCGTTTCCGAAAAAAACGATATGCCGGTGCTCGAACGGATGATCCGACCTGACTTTGGCATTTTGACCAATATCGGTCTGGCTCACCTGTCTTCATTTGGTTCACGGGAGGCCATCGCCCAGGAAAAAATGCAATTGTTTGCCAATATCCCACCTGAAGGCTGGCTGTTGGTGCCCGCAAATGAACCGTTGCTTGAGCCCTCTCTGTCACTGCTCCGATGTCGCATCCACCGGGTTGGCCAGAAAAATCCTGATCTTCCCTTTGTCGAACAGCGTCACCCCTCCAAGGATGGCCAGTTATTGACGCTCCATTTTCCAGACCACTCGACGTTTGAATTTTTCGTTGACACCCCATCGCTGGAAATTGTGACGGATCTTGAAATTGCGGCCTGCGCCGGATTCCTCCTTGCGGTTCCGGAAGCCATGATTGTTGAAGCTTTAACCGGGTATAACCCTGGCTCAACCCGCATGGAAACCTGGAAATCTCCCAATGGCGTGACGCTGATCAACGATTCGTGCAGTTCCGACCCGATTTCCGTTCGCTCTGCCCTGCGGACACTGGCCACCATGAGCAATGACCGGGGTAAACGCATTTTTGTCTTCGGCGGGATGCGCGAACTGGGACCACTTGAAGCTGTCGAACACGCTCAGGTCGGGTATATCGCCGCCGAAAGCAATGTGGACACGCTGGTTTTGATTGGAAGTCGGCAACTGGATCAGACTGAAGATGCGTTTCGTGAAAAGGCTGCCGGCCAGGTGCTCCGCTGTCGAAATTTTGAGGAAATCAAAAGTCGGTTGCTTCCCAGTCTGAAGTGGGGCGATACGATTCTGGTCAAAGGGCCGCGCAATACCGACATCAACGACATTGCCCGCGAAATCACGGAAACGATGGCGCCCAATCGGTTTATTGTTGATCTGGAAGCCATCAACGAAAATATCACCCGCTTTCAACGCCACGTTGGGCCAAACACCCGAATCCTGGCCATGATCAAAGCGCTGGCCTATGGCAGCGACGCAACCCGACTGGCCAAAGAACTCCAAAAAATGGGGATTGAATCGGTTGGGGTGGCCAGTGCCGACGAAGGCGTGTCGCTACGGAAAGTCGGGGTGGATATTCCGATTCTGGTTTTTCTGTGTACTCCGGATGAAGCCGAAAAAGTGGTGCGCTATGCGCTGACTCCGATTGTGTATTCACCTGAAGGTATTACACCGCTGGCGACTGCCGCTCAAACTCAAGGAAAAACCATCAACGTCCACCTTGAAGTTGACACCGGGATGGGCCGGCTTGGAGTACAACCCGAACAGGCACTTGAGGTTGCCCAGGCTATTGCCCAGAGTGGGAGATTGCATCTGGCGGGCGTTCTCACGCATTTTGCCTGTGCCGAAGACCCTGAAAAAGATGACTTTACCCGCTTTCAAATCAGTCAGTTCAAATCGGTTGTCGCGCAACTCAAAAATGCTGGCTTTACCCGGCTGATTTGCCACGCCGGAGCAACGGCTGGCGCGGCCCGATTTCCCGAGGCCCACTTTGATATGGTTCGGATTGGACTTGGGCTCTATGGCGTCTATCCGTCGGAAGCCGTCGCACAGGCAATTGACCTGGATCTGGCGGTATCGCTAGTGAGTCGGCTGGCGGAAGTCCGCACGCTCCCGAAAGGCCACCGCATCGGATACGGCGGAACATTTGAAGTTCCCCATGACCAGTTTCGCGCCGGGGTCGTCCCGATTGGGTATCACGACGGCATTCCGGTCAGTTTGTCCAATCGCGGCACAGTCTTGATCAATGGGCAACGCGCGCCGATTGTCGGTCGAGTTTCGATGGATTCAATGATTGTGGATGTGAGTCAGATTGCGGATGCCGCTGTGGGGTCGGATGTACTGATTTACGGGAAATATGCGGGGTATTCCCTTCGGCCTGAAGCAATTGCCGATTCCTGTGGAACGATTGCCTATGAACTACTCGCCCGGCTGGGGCCGCGCATCCAGCGGATTTTTACCGGGAGCTATCGCTATAACGGGCTGGTGAAATGAGTTGGGGCTGAAGAATGTGGGCTGAGGGCTTGGGGCTGAAGACTCGAAGGCTCGGGGCTGAAGACAATGGGTTCAAGACAAAGTTCCCGTTTTCTTCAGCCCAAATCGGCATAAGTGGCTGCATTGATTGTTTTTTTCGACGAAGGATTGATAGGAATGAATTGGCTAAATGTCTTGAATGTGGTGTGCTTCTGCCTCACTCTGGTTCTTGCCACCGGTCTCAAGCTACCTGGAAGTCCCATGCTTCCAGGTTGTCCTCAGGAAATCCAGCCTTCAACTCAATTGCATCGCCCAGCAATTGAGTACAACCTTTCGCATCATTCTTCACTTGATCGTGACCCGTCCTGGTCACCGGATGGAAAGAAAATCGCCTTTGTGAGTGATCGTGATGGAAATTTTGAGATCTACGTCATGAAAACAGATGGCTCAGGGCAAACCCGTTTGACGACAAATTCAGCTTCAGATCGCAATCCAGCCTGGAGCCCAAATAGCAAACACATCATTTTCCAAAGCAATCGAGACGGAAACGAAGAAATTTACCTGATGAACGCCGACGGCTCCAAGCAAACCAGACTCACCAAAAACGACAGCGATGATATGTTCCCAGATATATCCTCAGATGGAAAAAAGATCACCTTTACCCAAAATCGAAATGGAAATTTCGATATCTTTGTGATGAATATTGATGGCAGAAACTCTGTCCAACTTACCAATCATCCTTTGCGTGACCTGTGGTCCAGGTGGTCACCAAACGGTAAAAAACTCGTGTTCTTTTCACGCCGAGACACCAGTGATACCAATGACGAAATTTATTCCATGAATGCGGATGGAAGCGACGTGAGGCGACTTACCCACAATAGCGGGCATGATTTCTGCCCTGACTGGTCACCAGATGGAAAAAAACTTGCTTTTGTTTCAATCAGAGAAGATGGACACATTTATGTCTACCAAATGGATGCTGATGGAGGAAAACCAGAGCGATTGACCAGCAAACCAGACAAGGTGAGTTCTCCCACCTGGTCCAGAGATGGAAGGAAACTCGCATTTTCATCACAAAGAGATGGAAATTTCGAAGTATATGTAATTGAGCTAAAAAGTTAGAAATAAAAGAGTACTTGCCGTACAACATTAAGCAAATATGGTTTTTACTGGCAACGACCAGTTAGGAATAAGCTCTTTTCCATCAAGCACATCATTTTCAGTCAGAACCACAATCTCCGTGAGAGAACGATACACCGTGACCACCCGCTTTCGCGGATTGACCACAACGACCATTTTGGTTCCAGCCTCAAGCCAATCAAACACTTTTTCTTCAACTTCGGTGTAAATGTCTCCCGGTGAAATGACTTCAACCACCAAATCCGGCGCTCCCGGCCAGTATCCCCGCTGGTCAAGATCAGATTTGACATTTTCAGCCCGCACAAATGCAACATCAGGGGCTCGGACAGTATCTGGATTGGACGCAAGCTGGAACCCCGTTTCAGCCGCAAACACCAGCCCAAGCTGGTTGGTTCTGACGTGCGTATCCAGAGGCGTTGAGATATTAATAATGATTCGCCCATGAACATGCCCGGCTGGCGCTATTTTTTTCAATTCTCCCTTCACCAATTCACATCGAAAACCATCACCGGGCATTTCAAATAATTCACAAGCCGTAAACTGTTGGGTTATGAGTGTCATAGCGAAAGCTCCTATAAAAACAAGGGCTGAAGAATATCGGGCTGAACAAACCAGGCCCCACGCCCTGGTTTGTTCAGCCTGATGTCTTCAGCCCCGAGCTTGCGAATCTTCAGCCCCAAGCCCTCAGCCCCAGGTTTTCAGCTCTGGTCTTTAGAACCGGAACCGGACGCCAAACTGAGCCTGGCGTGGTTCGCCAAAGCCCTGACGGACTGTTCCGTCAAAGTTGAACGTCAACGGACGCGGCACAAAGCGCAGGTTGCGGCTGTTGGCAATGTTGAAAACTTCGAAAATCGCGTCCAACGCCATCGTTTCAGAGAATTTGAACGTCTTGAGCACGCGCAAATCCAACGTGGTGAACACGTTATCCTGACGACGGGTGTTGCGGCGAATGGTGGTGCCTGGGCAATCGCTGTTGCTGCGGGCACAGGCTGGATCCGAGAATGGCTGGGCTGATCGTGATTGGAAAATCAACGACAGTTGAATGCCATACGGGGCTTCGTAGGTGCTGAAAATATTCACCCGGTGACGCTGGTCGCGGTCCGAGAATGAATATTCCAGGTCCAGATTCTGAATATCGGCATAGCGGAAGGTAAATGGATCACGTTCGTTGTCGTCATCCGAGTAATCCCACGCCAGCACGTAGTTTCCCTGCACCTGGAAACGATTGGCAAAGCGACGATTGACCGAGAAGGTAATGCCTCGGAACAGCGATTTGGCTGAAGATTCGATGCTGCGAATTTCGCCAACCCCTGAACCATCAGCGGCGGCAAATGGAGAAGCGCCGCCATACAGTTGACCGTTGCCCCGATCCACAAACCGATACTGGCGGGTGGCGTGGGCATAGTTCAACGTGATGCCAACTGAGGTGTTGGTAAAGATTTCACGTTCAAAGCTGGCCGCAAACTGCACCGTGCGTGGGAATTCAAAGTTGCGTGGGAAAATCGCGATCCCTGGGTTAAAGGGTGAAAATCCTTCGGTTGGAACGATCCCTGGGAATTGCGGATAGGCTTCAATCGGCAGGCCCAGGAACCCGGCAAAGAAGATGTTTCCGGCAATGGCGCCGTCAGTGTTCCGTGGACCAGCCAACGGCAGGCCGGGCAAGCGGGCATAATAAATCCCCGCACCGAGCCGAATCGCGGTTTTTCCGTCATTTCCTGGATCCCAGGCCAACCCAACGCGTGGCTGCCAGCCATCGGTAAAGTCAGGAATGGTGCCATCCGATGGGAACAACGGGTTGTTGAGAAATTGAGCGTACCGGGTCTGGTTTGGAGCATTGAGCGGATCTGGAAGGAATTGACCTTCCCATCGCAAACCATAATTCAGGGTTAAATTCGGTTTAATTTTCCAGGAATCCTGCACAAAGAACGCTGGTTCATTCACTGAAAATGATTGGAAGCCAGCCTGTTCAATGGTACGTCCACCGAGCGGAGCAAACTGCAGGTAGAGGGCCAGACCATTGGCGTTTCGGCCATCAATATAATCCTGAAAACCCTGAATGGCGGAATCAATGGTTGGACCAGCAAAAATGTAGCGGCCACGGGCAAATCCGATGAAGGTCTGTTCAGTGGTCGTGCGGTTGTATTCACCGCCAAATTTAATGTTGTGGTTGCCCAAAATCAGCGAGAAGTTGTCATTAAACTGCAGCCGGGTATCAACTTCCGGCACGGGCAGGAAGAAGGGGCGGCCAAAGCGATATGACAATGACCCGTCAAACGTCCCGATGGTGGTATCTGGCAGGTCCGGTCCGTCATAGAATCGGGGACGGGTCTCGCGGGCATACTGGAAGCGAAATTCATTGAGTGTGGTTGGGGTAATCGTGGTAACCAGTTGGGCGATAAACGCATTGCTGGTGCCTTCTTCGCGTCCGTTGGCGCTCGCCCCCCAGGTTGGCACGTCAAACGTACCGTTCACCTGTTTGGCCCGGCTATAGTTGTTCCGAAGCGTCAATAAATTACTTGGACTGATAGACCAATCCAGTTTGGCCAGCACCGCGTTGGCATCGTTGGTGCGTTCGATGTTGCCTTGCTCATTGGGTGATCCAAATCGCGTGGCAAACAACGATACCAGTCGGGGGTCAATCTGGTTTGGACGACTGCTGCTGCCGTTGTTCTGATCATATGAGACAAAGAAAAACGCTTTGTCGCGTTTGATCGGACCGCCAATGTTGCCGCCAAACTGATAGTTGTCAAAATCCTGGGTTGGCAAATTGGCCTTGACCGCGTCCGGGTTTTGACTGGCAATTGACTGGTTGCGGAAATACAAAAACGCAGTGCCGCGAAAATCGTTGGTCCCTGATTTGGTGATCACATTGATGAACCCGCCTGATGATCGGCCAAACTCAGCCGAGGCACCAATCGGAACGACCTGAAATTCTTTCACTGACTCTAACCCAATTGTGAAGGCTGGTCGTTGTCCACCGCGTTGCTCGCCAAAAAATGGGTTATTGGCATCAGCCCCGTCAACTGACAGGTTGTTTTGAGTCCCGCGTTGTCCGTACAGGGTGGCGACGTCCCCGTCTGGTCCCTGCACCACCGACACACCGGGGGTCAACCCAATGAAATTGGTGAAATCACGTCGGTTAATGGGCAATGCCTGAACCGAACGTTCATCAATCAAGGTGCTCTGTTCGGGTCGTCCAGTGTCAACCACTGGTGGTTCAGTGGTAACCGTGATGACTTCAGATGCACCACCGGGCTGGAGTTTCAAATTGAGTGTCAGCGTCTGACCAATGGTCAGGGCGATGTCTTCCTGAACTGTTGTCGAAAATCCTGAGGCTTCAACAGTAAGTTTGTAAGTTCCAACAGGAAGCAGAGGAAGATTAAACAACCCACTGGTATTGGTTGTGACAGAGCGTTCCAGTCCGGTGCTTTCATTTTGCGCCGTAACCTTTGCACCCGCCACCACAGCGCCAGAGGTGTCAGTAATCTCACCCTGAATCAAACCTGTGGTTGATTGTGCTTGAGCAAAAACAGGCGTTACCGCTCCAATTGCCAGCACAATACCCAAAAGCAGCCGCCAAACTAGATTCGTTGCAGGCGTGGGTTTCATGGCTTTTCCCTTTTCTGTAGTTGAAATTGGTTGTTTTGGATAGCCGTGGATCAATGGCAAACAGAGTGTTTGCCGAGCTTCGGTGAATCCGAAGTGAGTTCAAGTGTTGAAGGATTTCCTGGAAATGCGAGAGTACCTGGCGAATGTTAATTGCTTGTAACATTTAGACAATCGCCAATCAAGTTTTTTCAGGCATTTCAATTATTTTTCCAGAACACAGTTGAATACAAGAGTGAGGAGCGAGTGGCGAGTAGCCAGGAGCGAGTAGCGAGGAGCGAGCCTGACCTGTATCAGAGAACCGGGTATTTGTCCCCCCCCTCTCACCTTGTCACCTTGTCACCCTGTCACCCTGTCACCCTGTCATTTTGTCTGCTCCAGACCGTGGGCTTCGCACCACGGCTATTACACAACGACCCTGCGGGCCTAAAACCCTTCGCTTGAAGTGTATGCCCTGTCACCCTGTCACCCTGTCACCTTGTCATTTTGTCTGTTCCAGACCGTGGGCTTCGCACCACGGCTATTACACAACGACCCTGCGGGCCTAAAACCCTTCGCTAAACCCTTCGCTTGAAGTGAGTTGTCCAAATTTGAGAGATCCACCACCTGCCGCATTGAGACTCCCCACACTTTTCCACGGCCATAGGCATTCACCGTGTTGGCGGAACCATTCATGACAAGCACCGGTGGATTCAAAATCGGTTTTAACAGGGAAATCCGAGCCAGTGGATGTGAAAACTCAAGGGTATTGAGTGCTCCATAATTCCAGGTAGTGCGATATTTTCCGAATTTCTGCTCCAATTCGACAATGGCTTCACGGTAGGTCGCCGCCAGGAGATCGTCATAGCTCTTAAACTTTTTTGGAAGCCAGTCAGCCGGTCGGTCCAGGATGAGCGAGGCATACACTGTTTCGGCATTTTCCCAGCGGTATTTGGCTTCAAAAGTGCCGAGCCTGGCCTCCAGTAACTTCTTAATGAATCGCAGCCGCCACGTCGTCACAATCGCAGCCACTCTTGAGTCAGCCTGGAGCTCTCCATTCCATTCAGATAAATCCTGGTGGATGCGTTGCCAGGTTTCTTCACTTTTGTGATTGGGAAACAATTTCAAGACTTCTTTGACAAAGAGGTCATCTGGATACGACCAGGAATCAGCATGAATGGTGTTCATGCTGTCCAGCGTATGCTTTTCCTTCATTAAAATCCGGCGTTGAATCGCGGCGGCCCGATAAGGTGCATACCATTGATGCGTGTAAAACTCGGGGATTGATTTCCCGGTAATCCGCTGGTTGGCGGTCACGATATACCCTTCCGCCGGATTAAACAGGTGCGGAAGCTGTTCAAAAGGGATATAGCCCGTCCACTCACCTTCCCCACTGGCACCATCAACCGGGACTGAACCATCCCCTGATTTCCGAATTGGAACCATCCCCGCCGCCCAATACCCAATGTTGCCATCAACATCGGCGTAAATGAAATTTTGCATCGGCCCGGGATACAGCTTGAGCGCCGCTTGAAAATCCTGCCAGGTGGCAGCTTTGGAAAGCAGGTCAAAGGTGGGGAACTCTGTCAGGGGGTCAAGGGCTGTCCAGCGGAGCGCATACCGTTTCCCGTTTTCTTCACGCACAATCGGCCCGTGACGAGTTGTGGTGACCTGCAACACTTCCTCACGTGTTTCCGTGGACCAGAGTGATTTCCGAACCCGAATGCGCTCAGTTCGGAAACTGGCTTTTTCCCAGGCGTCTCCAACCCGATATTCGCCAGGGTTGACCGGGTTAAAAGTTTCAACAAAAAGATCCTGAACATCAGGGCCAAAGTTGGTGACACCCCACGCAATTCGGCTATTGTGACCGATCACAACACCGGGAATACCAGGAAAAACAAAACCGGAGACATTGAACCCGCCATCGGTGGTCATCAAATGCACCATATACCAGATGGAAGGAACACTGTGACCAAGATGCGTGTCGTTGCACAAAATCGGCTTTCCGGTCACGGTGCGTGTACCACCAATCACCCAGTTGTTACTGCCAAGCCCATCACCATCCAACCCAACCAGTGCCAGTGCTTCGCGTTCGAGGATAGGATCGCTCAACTCGGGCTTCGTCTGAATCTGAGCCAGTTTGGGATCTTCTTTTTTCTCTGGAGCTGGAACGGGGTTTCCATTTGGTGAAAGCGGTGCCGTGGCGTCCGAACCAACCAGAATGCGATCAAGTGGGTTGGTGTCTCCAAAAAGCCGGTTGCACGTCTGAGCATCAAACCGTGCCCGAAATGTTTCACGCATTAAGTCACTGGGAAAACTCGTGTTCAGAGACTGGGCCATCAACTTGCCAATCACCAGTGAATCGAGTGTTTCCCAGGGGCGCGGGGTATATCGTAGCAGGTGAAACTCAGCCGGGAGACGGTCCCGATGCTGTTCAATATAGGCGTTCACTCCTTGAGTAAACGCATCAAGGTTGCGCCGCATGTCAGGCGGGAGTTTTTCGAGTCCCTGTTGGGCGACCAGTACATATCCGAGCCGTCGTTGGGCTTGATCATAGGCAAGTCGTTCTTCCCCAAAAATTTCCGCCAGTTCCCCACGCGCCGCTCGCCGCAGCAAGTCCATTTGCCAGAGGCGATCCTGGGCCACTGCATATCCCTGGGCAAGGGCCAGATCGTCCGTATTTGCCCCCTGAATATGGGGCACGCCATATTCATCGCGGCTGATGGTCACTGGCGCCGAAAGCCCTGGGAGTCGAACTTCGCCATCCAGTTGTGGCAATGGCGACTGAAACCAGCGATAGTAGCAAATCCCACCCGTTAGACCACTTAACACAACAAACAGCAGCACCCCAATCGCCAGACGCTTGAGCCATCGGAAAAGAATTGTGCGTTTCGAAACAGGTGTCATTTTCACAGTGACCATTGGGTGATGTGGGCTGAAGAAAATCAGGGCTCAGGGCAATCGAAGGGATGAGGGCTGAAGAAGCCAGGCTGAAGCATTGGTTTTCTTTCATCCCTCATCCCTCATCCCTTCGATTGCCCTGAGCCCCGGTTTTTTAAAAGAAAAAGGTAGTGAAAGCCCATGGTGCCCTCACTACCCCATCATTTTTCTATTCAAGGATGAGTTGATCTCAATATCCGACTTGCGCATAGCGACGCGGATCAACGGGTTTGTCATTTTCACGGACTTCATAGTGAACGTGTGTCCCGGTTGAACGTCCGGTGCTGCCAGCACGCCCAATGATGGCACCTCGCTCAACTGGCTGACCAACGGTGACTTCGATTTTTGAAAGATGGCCATAGCAGGTGGTGAGGCCATTTCCATGATCAATCACGACCAGATTGCCATAGCCATTCTGGTAACTGGCCATGGCCACATAGCCGTTGCCAGTCGCGGAAACCGCTGCGCCATAGTCACAGCCAATATCCTGACCAGTGTGAAATTCATACCCTTCCCCGCTAAATGGGTTATAGCGGCCACCAAAGTCATCCGTAAATCGGCCTTCAGCGGGCCACCCCTGGGGAATGTGAGCCAGTCGGAGTTGTTCGCGGTCGTAAGCAACTTTTAACTGCTGCAACTCACTTTCCAATTCATTGACGTTCGATTCCAGTTGCTTGACCATTTCGGGGCCGCCAACACCATTGTACGGGCCTGAACCACCGCTGATTGACAGTTGTCCGTTGGCGGAGATTTTTTTCGAAATATCCTGAATCGCATTGATGCGCTGATTGAGTTCATCATAGTGCGACTTGAGGACGGTGTTTTCATGGCGAAGTTGATGGTATTGGGTTTGCATCCGCGCGACTTCAGAAAAAACAATCGCCTTGTGAATCAGCCAGCCGGCGCCAGCCAGTACCGTGAGTGCTCCAAGCGCCGCCAGCACACACACCACACACAACAAGTGGTGAGGCAACTGAAACCGATGAATTTTGGCGGTGGCGGTGGGTGCGGCGAGAATGAAGGTGTAAAACCGTTGTTCGCGGGGGACGCGCGAGACCCTTAACAAAAAATTGCGAAGATATGCGACTAGACGAAAATTTCCCATGCGGTGACTCTCTGTTCAAACGAAGATTTCAAAAACACAAATTGCCACAACTCAGCAAAATCAGGCCGTAACCGACCAGGTGTTTCTGAAAAGACTTGTGTGACTTGATAATGGGGTGGGGTAGAAGATGAAGACCCCTGTGAAGGTTAAGAGGCCGCCGAAGGTATCATAACCTGCCGATGTGTGCAACCCGTCTCTGGGACTCAGCCACATCGTGCGGGACAAAGCAATCTTACCTGACAGGGTTCAAGCGGCTGTGATATAACCGAGCAAATTCGGGGTTCAGGGTTTGGGGTTCACTGAGGAATAAAGACAAAAAGGACGAAAAGGACATAAATTCGAAAACCCTGAACTTTGAACCTTGAACCCTGACAAGATGACCGACTGACAAGGTGACAGGGTGATGTTTTCATCCCTCATCCTTCATCCCTCATCCCTTCCGAAAAACCCCCAAACCCTGAACGCCTATGGACACTCTCAACCAACCGTTTCAACTTCAGCGAACTGTTGAAACGGTTTCACGTCTGGTGAAACGCGGTGCCACGGCCACCTACCTCAGTTTGCTTCAAAAATTGCGTCCAGTTGAAGTAGCTCAAATTCTGATCAATCTCAGGGGACGTGACCGGATTGAGGTTTTTGAGCAGATTTTCACCACCAACACTTCTCTTTCAGCCACGATCCTGAGTGAAATGCTGGCTGAAGAACATGGCCTTGATGTGCTTGAAAACCTCACGGCTGAAGAGATTTCCGACGTGCTCCAGCATTTGCCGCCGGATGATGCGGCACACCTGCTGTCATTCTTGCCTGAAGACCGCCACGAGGAAGTCCTGTCACTGATGGAACTGGATCATTCGCTTGTCGCGCAGGAACTCCTTCAGTTTCCTGAGTATACCGCCGGGCGGATTATGACCCCGGACGTCTTTCGGCTCCGCGAGGATGTGACGGTCTCAGAGGCAATTTCCGCGCTTCAAAGCAGCAGCGACCGGCTGGAAATGGTTTTTTATCTTTACGTGGTGGATGATCGCAATCATCTGGTTGGAGTGGTGGCCTTGCGGCAGTTGTTGCTCAACCCACCCAACATACCGCTCAAACGCCTGATGTCAACCGATGTCATCAAGGTCCATGCCGAAGACGATCAGGAATCCGTGGCCCGGATTGTCGCGCAATTCAATATCGTGGCGGTCCCGGTGGTTGATTCAAACAATAAGCTGATCGGAATTGTGACCGTGGATGATGTCATTGACGTCATGCGTGAAGAAGCCACCGAAGATCTGTTTGCATTGGCTGGGGTTGAGAGCGATGACCGGGCCATGGCCAAACCTTTTCGGTCGTTGCGCACTCGTTTTCCCTGGCTGGTGCTCAGTCTGGTCTCAGCACTGATCCCAGCGTTTGTGGTGAGCCGATTCCAGGATATGTTCACCTCCAAACTGGCTCTGGCGGCCATGTTACCGATTTTTGCAACGATTGGGGGAAACGCGGCAACGCAAACCCTGACCGTGATTGTGCGCAGCCTCTCACTGGGTGAAGTGAGCGAAGGAACTGAACGCCGGATTTTTGTAAAGGAACTGATGGTTGGGCTCAGCAATGGACTCGTTTTTGGGCTGGTTTTAACCTTACTGGTTGGAATTTGGCAGCAGAACCTTCAGTTTGCACTCGTCGTTGGACTGGCGACAGTCTGTAATCTGGTGGTTGCGTCTATTGCCGGGTCGCTTTCCCCGCTTCTCATCCGCAAACTTGGGGTTGATCCGGTCCTGGCATCCAGTGCAATTGCCATCACGACCACCGAAGCTTTAGGATTTTTCTCGTACCTTGGCCTGGCATGGCTCCTTTTTCACTGGATTCACTGATGTACAGGCACTGCCTGGAACCAACCACAATTCAAAAACCCTGAACCCTGAACCCTGAATGGAAGCAACACCATGAGCGACTTGAAACCACCTGCAGATCAGCTTTCACTCGAAGTCCAATCACCGTCGGCGCCACCTCAACGCGGCTACCTGAAGCAACAAATGCGTCGGGCGCTCCGATTTCTCCCCAATCTCGTCAAACTGGCCTATCGGTTAATTCGCGATTCTCGGGTTTCGAGTTGTGACAAAATTATCCTGGCGGGCACCATTTTGTACGTCATCACACCGCTTGATCTGATTCCGGACATCATTCCATTTGTGGGGCAAATTGACGATGCGTACCTGATTGCTGTCGCCCTGTTACGACTCTTTCGGCATACCGACCCAGCCATCATCCGCGAACATTGGGATGGTGAAGGCGATATCTTCCGCCTCCTGAATTGGGTATCGAAGATCTCGACCTTTTTCCTTCCCAAACCCGTGCAGAGAGCTTTGATTGGAAAAGTCCAGCTTCCTGGAGGCGTGGTTGATTTTGTGGAATATACTGCCCGGCGAAGTGACAAGGTATCAGATCAGGCTAAGGGATGAAAAATCTGGGGCTGAGGGCTTGGGACTGAAGAAGTCGGGCTGAAGACTTCGGGTTTGGGGCAATCAAAGGGATGAGGGATGAAATAAAACCAATTCTTCAGCCCTCAGCCCCAAGCCCCCTCAGCCCTGGTTTTTTCAGCCCTATCTCACGACACGACGGTGGTTGCGTCGCGTGATTCGGTGCGCTGGATGTGATTCACAATGGTTTCAACCGTGTAGATAGTGCGCCCCTGAGATTCAAAATAGGTTCGAGCCAGCAGCTCCGCCACCAAACCTGTGGAAACAAGCTGCACGCCGGTCAGAACCAGCAACATGCCCATCATCATGAGTGGGCCATGTTCCAGAAATACATCTCCCCCACTCCACAGCTTTTTGACGATCAGGAAAAAGGCAATCAGCAGTCCGCTCATAGTTGCCAGCAAGCCCCAGCCTCCAAAAAAGTGAAGCGGTCGCGTCACATACTTCAACAAAAAACGAACAGTCAGCAAATCAAACATTACCCGGAAGGTGCGTGAAATACCGTAATGCGAAGCTCCATTTTCACGAACCGTGTTTTTGATCGGGACTTCGCAAATTTTCGCGCCGTTCCAACTGGCCAGTGCTGGAATAAAGCGGTGCAATTCACCATAGAGTTTGATGCGCTTGATGGTATTGCGGCGGTAGGCTTTAAAGGTCGTTCCAAAGTCATGCAATTCCACGCCTGACAATTTGGCCATCATCCAGTTGGCAACTCGTGATGGAATGCGCCGCAAGACCAGATTATCAACCCGTTCTTTTCGCCACCCGCTGGCCAGGTCATAGCCTTCAAATATTTTTTCAATCAGGTTTGGAATATCACTCGGATCGTGCTGCAAATCACCATCCATCGAGACAATGATTTCACCACGAGCATAGTCAAAACCGGCTGCCAACGCAGGGGTTTGTCCAAAGTTCCGCTTAAGTTTGATGAGAATCACTCGCGGATCGCGGGCTGCAATTTCAGCCAGCAGCCGGTAGGTCCGGTCCGTGCTGTCGTCATCAACAAAGAGGATTTCAAACGATGGATAGCGGGCTTCCATGACTTCAACCAGTTTCTGGTATAACTCACGGGCGCTTTCTTCTTCATTGTGCATCGGAATGACGAGTGAAAATTCCGGGGTACCAGATGGACCATACAAATCGTCGGCGGTATCGGACGAAAACGTGGATTGACGCATAGCTTTTCTCGATTACTGAAAAATTGAAAAATTCACTAACTGAATATTCTGGGTTTGGATGGCCTCACGCACCGTGGGTGAGGTCATGGTTTCGAATTCATTGACCCGAGATTCTTTCAACCGGGTTTTATACTGGCGCAGGCTGTCATCCATATGCGCCGGGTGACACATCAATTCGCTTACGCCGTCAGGCAATCTGGCAATCAGGGTTGCCACCAGTTCCGGCGTCAACAACCCGGTGTGCATAAATCCATAAAACTGGTCAGGAACGCAAACCTGGTGGTGGGCAACTTTTGATCGGAAGGTTCGCCCATAGTGGGACATGGCCGCACGACTGGCTTTTTGCTTTAACAATGTCAACTTTGACCCGCTTCGCAACGTGGCCAGCGGCGCCCACCAGAAACATTCAAACGGCTTGCGGATGGCTGGAATTTGGTAGGCTTCAGCGACTTCAAGCACTGCATCCAGAACAGTCGGATGGGCATGCGAATGTTTGTGGCTATCCAGGTGGGTCAACCGGATACCACTGTTGAGGATGCGTTCAATTTGGGCGCGAAATTCAGTGACAATTTCGGTGTATTTCAACCGACCGGCCACCAGCTTTCGGGTAAAAACGCCGAAATCATTTGGAAACATTCCCTGGGCATCCAGCAAACTGCGAACAGATTTGGGTGGGGCGATTGGATCTCCGCCCAAAAGCACCAGATGACATCCGACGCCTAATCCCGGAGTGTCTTTGGCCCGGGCCACGGCATCTTCAAAATCATCCCCGTTGGCCATCAAGGTTGTACTGCGGATAATGCCTTGATGGTAGCCGTCAAGAATACCCGTGTTAACGCCCCGGCACATGCCGAAATCATCAGCGTTCACGATTAAATACTTCAATCTGCCTCCTTTAGCGCACTGGCCTGCACAATGTATGAATCAAACGGCTCAGGCTGTTTTTTTCCACAGACGTAAACCTGGGCCGCGACTTTGCCGGCCACGACAATTTCCTTGACCAGCGTTCCATTCTGAGTCAGCCAGTGAATGCGCTCAATATTCTCGAAATAGTATCTTCCGCGTTGGACGATCACAAATTTGAGGGAGTCAGTATCGAGTTCAACCCTGGCATCAGACAAAATTTCGTTTTTCAAATCGGGCCGCTGAAAGCGATTGCAATAATATCTGGCGACCCACGGGGTCTCGGTAACGACCAGGGCGCCCGGCGGTGCCAGTTGGGCAATACTGGCCAGCGCCTCACGCACCCCAGCATCATAAAATTCATCGTGCGGGAAGTAGGTCCCGGCACGGGCTTCCCCGCCACCAAACACGTTGGTATACAGGCTGTAAAACGGGGCTTGCTGGAGACAGGGTATTAACACAATGGCCGTGATAACCGCTAAGAGAGCGGCGACCAGATGTTCCTGGGCATCTGGATGGCGCTCCAGGAACGAATGCTCACACCTTTCGGCTGAGCTCAAAGTCCGATAGAGTTGGTATCCCCAGTTCCCGATCTCATACATGCCAATCGCAGCTACGACATAGACAAACGGGAGCAATGACAGGGTATAGCGCATCCATTTGGCACCAACGATGGAAAAAGGCATCAGCCAGAACACGCCCATAAAAACAATCAAAAAGTACTGGCTTTGGCCAACCCGACGCAGGGTTATAATCAGCCCAACCACCAACCCAATCAAAACCAGCGGTTGAGTTTTGATCCCCAGCATCAAGGCGTAAAAGTGGAGCGGCAGACCACCGCTGAAGGCAGTGTGTGACGGAGTGTTGTAAAACAACATATCCATCATCATATAGCCGTGATGCGTCACCGTTTCCTCACTGACATAGTTGATAACGTAAGAAAAAATGGGCGACATCCACACGATTGGGTTTCCGATCAAAAAACAGCCCACCATCGCTCCATAAAATCGGGGAAAAACAAATCGCGGAATCGGATTGGTCAGCGGATTGGTCGGACGTAATTTGTGGTCGAGGTATTCCCACAAAAACAACAGTCCCCAATAGTGGGGAAAGTATTTGGAGGCAATCATGAAGCCAAACGAGGCGCCTGACAGGATATACCAGCGGGCCTGTATCCGGCGCCGATGTGGGGAGAGTTCCTTCATGCCAAGCTGCTTGGCATGAAGGTAGGCATAATAGGCAAGCAGCAGGAAGAAAACCAGAAAAGTGTCTTCTTTTCCAATCCGATTGATCGCCAGCGATACCATTCCAGTGGCCCAGAACATTCCCGTCAGGATGCCAATAATCGGATTGAACAACTCAGCCGCGAGCAATCCCAAAACCAGAGTGGTCAGCGCCCCCACCACACAGTTTGGGAAACGAATGGCGGCTTCCGGAGCAATGGAACAGGTGGCCGGAACCAGTTGATTCCACTGTTCTGAAACCATGAGACTGGCCCCCATCGCCAGTTTCATCAACATTGGATGTTCCAGATTGTGGGCAAAGTCCCCCTGACGGTAGGCGGCAATGGCTTCGACTTTGTGAACTTCATCCTCGGCAAAACCAGCCGCGCTCAAGTTGGCCACACGGAGCCCAAACGCCAAACAAGTCAGGAGCGCCAGACACACAACGGTTTGCTTCCAGGTAAAAATGCCGGGTGGTGTCGAGGTCGGCGGCAAATCCTGAAACTGGACGTCTGCTATATCCAAAAATCTCACGTAATATTGGTCCTCAAACAGTATCCGGTTGGATGTGCTTTTCAGGGAGTCTACTGAAAGAATGATTGGATGTGTTCCCCAACGAGCCAGTCATTCTCTTCCCTCAAGCCTATTTCTTATGCCAGTTAAGGGCTGAAGTCGTTTTTGGTTCTCAGCCCGGTTCCTGGGCTCAAACCGCTCATTTCCTCAACTCTTAATTCGCATTTCTTATCCACGGATACCAGATTCACGCTGCCATTCTTCGTGCAGCGAGCTAATTTCCTGGCGTTCCGAAAGCAACCGACGCCGAAGGTCTTCACCAGCAATTTCAGTTAAGCGGCGGTCAATGGCAGCCAGACTGGCTTGAAGTGCTGCCTGGGCCAGCGGTTTTTCTTGCCGCAGCCAGCGACACCGACCGATTACCCATTGCGCCCGCCACTCCAGGTCAGAATTTCCAACGTCTTGGGCCAGTTTTAAGGCTTCCTGGCACGAATCAAACGCCTTGGAATATTCCTTTTGAATCCAATAAACCTCCCCCAATGCCTGTAATGCCTCCGCCCGCATTTCCTGGTCCTGGGTGACCTCGTTGCTGGCCTGGGCCTGATTGAGCATGGAAAGAGCCTCTTTGATCTGCCCCAGCCGCATATACATCAACCCGGCATTGACCAGCGCAATCTCGGACGCCCGATCATCGCGAAATTCTCGGGCGCTCCGGAGTGCCAGCCGGTAATACGCCAGCGCATCCGCATAGCGCCCCTCCTGTCGAAAGGTTTCGCCAATGTTGTTGAGCAACGCGGCTTCGCCTTGACGGGATTGGGTTTCCTTGCCGATGGCTAAGGCTTGCTGATAATTATCGCGGGCCCGGGCGGTATGGCCCTGG
Organism: Acidobacteriota bacterium; assembly: GCA_016208495.1. Taxonomy (NCBI): domain Bacteria; kingdom Pseudomonadati; phylum Acidobacteriota; species Acidobacteriota bacterium. Next base: position 73,239 of record JACQXX010000077.1, read on the forward strand.
CTGTGGAGCGAAGAACCCATCAGCGTGAGGGCCCGTTTTTCGGCTCCGCGATCCCCAGCGGCCCGGGCCGATTGGAGCATTTGCTGCCAGTTGGTCTCAAGCGAGTTTGCGGAACTGGCCAGAGTAACGGAAGAAAGTGGTGTATGGGAAGTCGGAGTAACCGGTGGCTGTGTCGCCAGCGGTTCAAAATTCGGTGGTGGCGGTGGCGCTGGTTTTTCAACCGGAATTTCAGCAATCACGGTTGGCGGCGGTGGGGCGGATTCTTTGGGTTTTGGCTTTTTCGGCTCTTTTTTCTTTTCCGGCGCCGTCTCGCCCCTGGGTGAGACTGACGATTCCTGGACTTCACCAACTTCAAACAGGCCATCCATTTCAAGCTGGTTGGCAAATTCAATCAGGTCTGACAAGACTTCCGACACCGGGTTAAAGGACTCATCCGCAAATTCGCCGGTTTCGCTCAGCACCGCCTTTCCTTCCCGTCCGGGCGCACGTGCGCCACCCTCTTCCACATACAGCCGGGCACTGCTCCCTCGGGCGCCTTTTCGGATGGGGGCACTTCGATTGACTTTTGGTTCGGCTTCTTCTTTCCAGACCGGTTCGTCACTCTCCACCTCAAGTCCCAGATCCCTCACCGGGGCGGTTGCTTTCGGAGGCATAATCATGGTCACCGGTGCCGGAGTGACCATCCGTTGACTCAATCCTTTGGAAACAACCTCTGATGACATGACCGCGCCACCAAGTTTGGCCAGCAGGTCGTACACTGGTTGCTTATTGTGTTTAAAGCTTTCAACTGAGTCATCGTCTTCAGGAATTTCGGCCTTGATCCGCTCAATAATGGTAATCGCTTCCTGCAGATGTTTCACCGCCCGGTCATTTTTGTTCTGAGCCTGTTCCGAAAGGGCCCAAAAATAATGTGTCCGCCAGGCAACTTCAGGAATTTCAAGCTCTTGCACCAACGTTCCAGCCCGGACAAACGCCGATTCCGACTCCTCAAACAGATTGAGTCGCCGATAGGTATCACCAATGATGCACAGTGTTTTGGCTTCGACGTGGTGGCTGCTGGTTTCCCAGGCAATCGAGAGCGCCTGCTCCAGGGCGGCCAGCGCCGCCTTATACTCGCCTCGCTCGCGCTGCACGGCGCCGATATTGAGCAAGTACTCACCTTCAGCCAGTCGGTTGCCAATATCGCGCGCAATCCGGGTCGCCTGCTGGTAACTTTCCAATGCTTCACCAAAGCGATCCTGAAGGGTTAATACATCCCCAATATGACTCAATCCAGCGGCTTCACCCAGGCGGTGGCCGAGGGCACAGGCCATTTTGAGCGCTGACTGATAGTAACTTTCAGCTTCCTCAAGCTGCCCAAGGTAGAGGTGAATATTGCCCAATAAACTGAGGTTGCGCCGTTCATCAAACCCGTTTCCAAGCAACCGCACGATAGCCAGTGCCTGTTCGGCATGGGTCATGGCCTGGGTATACCGGCCTTGCTGGTAATACATCTTGCCCAAACTGGAAAGCACCGAGGCTTTCCCTGCCCGATTTCCAGCGTCGTCGGCCATTTTGAGGGCTTCTTCGAGGTACTGCAGGGCTGTGGCATGCTGCCCCTGTGCCAGATGGGCTTCACCAATGGTGTGGAGTGCAGCAACCACGCCTTCACGGTCTTCATACTCCTGAAGCCGGTCAAGGGCGGCTCGGCCAAATTCCAACGCCTGTTCTGAAAGACCCGACAGGTTGCACAACCGGGCCAGTGCCGCCTGGGTCCGCCCCAAAGCTGAAAGTTTATGCTCCTGACACAGTTTGAGAGCAAGCTGCAATTGATGTTCAGCCTCCTGAACTTGCGAACATTCCATCAAGAGCGAGCCATAATTGAGGTGAAATTGAACCAGCATGTCGGGTCGTTGCACCTCAATATCCATGCTTCGGTTATTGACCCCTGCCTCTTCGATGGCCCGCAATTGCTGCAGCGCCTGAGCCACCCAGCCGTAGTATTTGCTTGCTTCACCAATGGCAAAGGTTTTCCATTTGATATAGCCGGCTTCCATGGCGTAGCGCAGCGCCTGCGACCAGTCTTCAGCCCGGAAATAATGATAGGCCAGGTCACCGGCCATGCGATCTTTGGTAAGCGCGGCGGAGGAAGCACTGACGCTGGCGGCTGTTTTTTCCAGTTTTTCAGCCACACGCCCGTGAAGCTTTTTCCGGCGACGCCGGCTGATGCGCTTATACATCACCCGGTGAATCGTACTCTGAGCAAACACGTACCGATCTTCGCCCGAAGCCACGACTTCACGCAAAATTCCGGTTTTCAATCCTGATTCAATCGCATCAAGCAGTTCTTCTTCACGCAATTCGGTCACATGTTGAAGCAGATCAAAGGTGAAGTCTTCACCAATCACGGCTGCCTGGGCCAGTGTATCGGCCACTTTATCTTCCAGTCGGCTGATTTGGGTTGCCACCAGTGCCGCAATCGAATCAGGCAGGTCAAACTCACCAATATCGGCGCACACCCACCCGGCAGTTTTATCACGCTTGATTTGGCCGTTGGAAATCATCTGGCGCACGATTTCGCCAACATAATATGGATTGCCCTTGGTTTCTTCGGCCAAAAGCTGGATCACGTTGGCCGGCAATTGAATCTGGTTGCCAAGCATTCCCTCGACCATTCCCCGCACTTCACTGTTGGACAGCGGAGCGAGCATAATCTGCTCAAAGCCACCGGTTTCATCGAGTTGACGCATCCATCGCCGGAGCGGGTGGGTATCAATTGAAAGCACCATTGACCGCATGGCCACCACAATCAGCAGCCGCTCACTCAGAAGCGACCGGTTGAGATGAGCCAGAAATTCCAGCGTTAACTCGTCCACCCACTGGGTATCATCAAAAAAGACTAAAACCCCTCGCCGGCGTGCCATCAGGATATAGAGCCGGATCAATTGGTCAAAAATGCGAAATTTTTCCTGGTCGCCATTCCCGTGAGCACTTGCCACAACCCCCATGTAATCGTCAGATGCCAGGATTTTCAGAAATGCTTTTGAGACATATCGCTCGTCTTCTGGGGAAAGCGGCGTATCTTCGTGAATTTCACGCGAAAACAGGCTTAAGAGCGGTTGACGAAAACTCTCGATCAGAACCTGATAGGGGGCGGCACCGCCGAATTCAAAAAATTTGCCAGTCAGAATCAATGGCGGAGCACCATCCGCCATGTCTTCGAGGCGTTCGCGCATTTCATCAGCCAGCCGGGTTTTTCCAATTCCAGGTTCACCAAAGATCAGTACCGGACGTCCGCCACGACCTTGCTGGATGCGTTGCCAGGCCGCACGTAACAAACTCAATTCCTGGGTTCGGCCAACAAATCGCTCCATCGAGGCATAGGTTGGCAAACTCACCAGTTCACGAACCGGGCGGGGCGGTAAATTACTGAGTGGCAGCGCCCCTGAATATTCAGTGCCGGGGTGGGCAGTTGGCGCCCCTGGCACCCCAACTCCAGGTCGAATAATGGTTTCAAGCGCCGTAATCCGGTCACCTTTAATGGGTGGGATCGCCTGACTGGTGAGTCCAGCGGGACGATTTTCACGGGGGGGCGAAATATTGCCGGTTGCCTGGGAAGTCGAGCGAGTGGTGGAAAGCTGGCGGATCAGGGATCGGAAGTCACGGGCAAATTCTTCAGCCGTCTGCTGGCGTTTGGCAGGGTCCTTTTCCAGGGCACGCATCACGATCACTTCAGCGGCTTCAGGAATTTCAGCCCGCCGGTCGCGCAACTTTGGCGGTGGTTGTTTCACCTGGGCGATGACAATCGCAAGTGGGGCGGGTCCATCAAACGGGAGCGTGCCGGTCAACATTTCATAGGCAATGATACCAAGCGAATAGACATCAGTCCGGGCATCTACATTGTGCGCCTGACATTGTTCCGGAGACATGTACTGGGGAGTGCCGATGATCCCGGTCCCCGTCAAATTCATAATGTTTGGATTTGAACTGGTGGCAAGTTTGGCAATTCCAAAGTCAAGCACCTTGACGACTTCCCCGGTGCGCAATTTTTCCAGCATGATGTTGGCTGGTTTGAGATCCCGGTGGATGATACCTTCCTGGTGGGCAGCATGGACGGCGTCACACGCCTGGGCCAAAATCCAGGCCACACGGGTGGCCTCCATTGGGCCGACTGTTTGAATTTCCTGGTTCAAACTGCAGCCTTCCAGATACTCCATCACGATGAAGGCTTCGCCCCGGTCAGTCGTTCCATAATCGTAGATGGTGATCGCGTTGGGGTGTTTGAGCCGCCCGGAAGCCAGCGCCTCGCGACGAAACCGCTCCATGGCCGCCGGGTTTGAAACCAGTTCCGGGTTCAAAATTTTGATCGCCACCCGGCGCTGCATGGTGGTGTGGACGGCTTCATACACCGCCCCCATACCGCCCCGGCCAATGAGACGCAAAACCTGGTATTTGTCATCAATCAGGTGATCAAAGATATCCCCAGCCGCTTTTTTGGCCATGTGAATCAGCGTCTGACCATCTTGTGGACAGATGTTGTATTCATCCGGGTATGTCTTTGCACACTTTGGACAGGACTTCATGTCGTGCCGTCTCTACCATTGACCATGTGTGCAGACGTGACCGCCCGAATGCACACGAAAGTTACGCTGTTCTTACCTGGGTAAATCGTGCTGTGAATTGAACGTAGGAGAAGCGACAGTATAGCGAGGCTTGCCAGAGCAAATCAATTCTTGATATTGACAAGTTGTCGATTCTTTCATTTCCTGCAAGCTACCAATCACCAACCAAGTCTTTTTTGATTGAAATGAGTATCCATCATGACTTTACACAATGACCTTTTGCTTCGTGCCTGTCGGCAACAACCCGTTGAACGTCCTCCGGTTTGGATGATGCGCCAGGCAGGTCGCTATCTGCCTGAGTATCGTGCCGTACGTGCGGATATTCCGTTTATGACTCTATGCAAAACCCCTGAACTCGCAGTTGATGTTTCAATGCAACCACTTCGAATTATTGGGGTTGATGCAGTCATCATGTTTTCTGATATCCTTGTTCCGGTTGAAGCAATGGGACTGGACGTTGAAATTACCGAGAAAATTGGTCCTCGAATTGTGCATCCGATTCGGAGTGAAGCCGACGTACATCGCCTGCGCGTTCCAGACCCGGTTGAAACCATGCCCTTTGTTTTTGAGATATTGCGTCAATTGCGTGCTGAAATTCAGGGGGCGGTGCCGCTTCTGGGCTTTGCGGGTGCTCCCTGGACACTGGCAGCCTATATGATTGAAGGCGGCGGGTCAAAAAACTATATCCATATCAAAGGATTTATGCACCGCGAACCCAAAGCGTTTCATGCCATGATGGAAAAAGTGGCCGATACGCAGGCCCTCTACCTCAAAGCCCAGATTGAAGCCGGGGCCCAGGCGATTCAGCTTTTTGACTCCTGGGCGGGTGAACTCTCACCGGCTGATTTTGCTGAATATGCCCTGCCCTACATTCAAAGAGTCTTTGAACAGGTGGGAAATCAAGTCCCACGCATTCTTTATCTCAATGGGACTTCTCACCTGCTTGAACTTATGGAACAATCGGGAGCAGATGTTTTAAGTATTGACTGGCGGACCAGCCTCGCCGATGCCCGCCGCCGAACTGGCGGAAGAGTGGCACTGCAAGGCAATCTGGATCCATGCCGCCTGCTTGGCCCACGCGAAAAAGTGGTTCAGTCGGTTCAAGAAATTCTGGCCTCAATGAAAGACCAGTCCGGATTTATTCTGAACCTTGGTCATGGAATCCTGCCACCAACACCGGTTGAAAACGCACGGGCGTTTGTCGCCACCGGTCAAGGGAGAGAATGAATAAAGTGGTTAGTGGTTAGCTTTTGGTTCCTGGTTCTTGGTTTTTTGGTGCTTTTTCGAAAGTAGTGATTTCTAACCACTAACCGCTAATGCCAGTTAAGAGTTGAAGCCGTTTTGGTTCTCAGCCCAGTTCCTGGGCTCAAATCCGCTCTTTTTTCAACTCTTAATTCGCATCACTAACCACTAACCACTAACCACTAAATGGTTTCTTCATTCAAGGGGGAAAGCATATGGGTGCCAGACATTTGTCGCAGAGTGCATTAACGGCAGCGTATCAAGCCAATTTGGGCACCTTCGTCAATCTTGAAGCCCGGCTGGCCAATGAATTGAATTGTCCACTGTTGCTGGAACACAGTGGCGCCAATATTTATCGGGTCATGACACGGGTTAAATCCCTTGAGAGTTTTCTGGTCAAAGTCGAGCGACGAGGGTTTTCCGGCGAATCCGTCTTTTCCGAAATGACAGATCTGGTTGGGGCACGCATTATCTGTATGTTCCCCGAGGATCTTGAAAAAATTCATCTCTTTCTCACGGAATGTGGCAGCTTTTCCTTTATTGGAAAACCGAAAGCCTATTTGTGGGATGATTTAGCCTGGGCACACAAAGAAGAATTTCACATCACCCGAAAAATTTCCGGGTATGGCTCGATCCACTACCTGGCTCGTCTCAGTCCATCACTCGTGGGTTTAAATTCCGACCTGGGAACACTGGTTTTTGAGATTCAGGTTCGGACCTTGATGCAGGAAGCCTGGGCCGCCTTGGAACACGCGATTGGATACAAGCACGATATTCCCGAGCGCATTCGCGGATATTTTGATTCGGCGGCTGAACTTTTGGGCGTTCTGGATAAATCGTTCCAACGCTTGAAGACGCAAAGCGATCAGTTGGAAGGCGAACTAAACGAAGAAAACTCGATTACGCCGGAACGGCTGACCTTATTTAGCCTCAAAGGATACATTCGCCGAAAATTTCACGACAATCTTCCCGGCACGCAACTGGCACCGCTTCTGGAAGAATACCATCACCAAAAATTAAACCTGGCCGAACTGGTTTCGATTACCAATCAGGCCCGGTACCTCAAACTGGTGGATGATCTATGTCGTGACCTGCTCCACCGGCCAGCCGCCACCTATGATTATCTGCACTGGATTTGCACGTTTCGACTCGCAACCAACAACCTTGACGAAGCCCGCCGCCTGATTGAAGAGCGGATGCGGCGGACCCGTGAATACCAGGAATGTCACGCTGGAGAATTACTGGTCTCAGTTCTCAGACAACTGGGTGACCGTGAACTGGCGGATATGCTCCAGCAAGCCCACGATGTCAAACTCAATGGCCGGCAATTGATGGTGCTGTATGGGATTGGGAAGGAACCAGCGGCGGCTCATACGTCAAAACACACCAGCCGCCTGGTTGAAATCAGTCGGATGATCTTTGGGCCAATCAATCAACTCAGTGTGCAAATTGATGGAAACTGAAGAATGAAGAATTGAGAATGAAGAATTGAGAATGAAGAATTGAATGCGTGGTTCTTGGTTCTTCGTTCTTGGAAGGTATTGGTTCCTAACCACTAACACATTCTTCATTCTTCATTCTCAATTCTTCATTCTGTTACTTGAGCCGCTCGACCATTGGTCGGATTTCTTTGGGCTCAAACACAGGAAGCGAACATCTCACTCCGGCACAGGCAAAGGCGGCGGCTTTGGGCAATTCGGGAAACTCCACCTGATTGTTCGGGAGTGCCCCTTCACGACGATCAAACCATTCAACCCGTTTATATCCAATCGGATAACTCATTGCGCTCCGGAAAAGCGCCTGGGCTTGCGGGTCATCTTTGGCACCAACCACCGTGATATGCACCGGCTCGCGGGCCAGTTCCAAATCGGTGAGCAATGTTCCACCAGTTGGCCGACGGGTCGCAATATCAGGATTCACCAGGAAGCGCATCGCCTGTTCGGCCAGTTTTCGATACTCCTCTTTTCCAGAGTAATGAAAGAGCAGGTTTGAAAAACGGGCCATGACAATGTTTTCATCACGTTGTGGTTTGGAAGGATTCATCTTCAACGGTTTTGCCGTTTCAAACCCGACGCTTTGACCACCTTTCACCTGATGTGAAAAAGTCTTTCCAATAAACTGGGCGGCAACTTCGGCTTTTTTCAGCCATTCACGGTCGCCAGTTACGCTATAGAGCGCCAGGAACGCCCGGCCCATCGCCAGCGTGTCACCCATATACGGCCCCGCCGGGTCTTTGGCATCGTGGCGGAATCCGCCATCCGGGAGCGACCGGTTCGCCACAATCCAGTTGGCGGCGGTCACGGCTTCAGTCAGGTATTTTTGGTCTCCGGTGGCGGCATAGAGCGACGCCACACCCGTGATGGCCCAGCCGTTTTCGCGAGCATACACGTGCTGGTCAACTCGCGGAATCCCAAGCTTGCGACGTCCGGCATCATTGAGCTTGAAGTAGGCTTCGCTATGTTCGCCCCGGATTAGGTCGGCATCCATACTGGTGTAGTAGGCGCCTTCCGGGCTAGTCAAAAAGTTTTTAAGGAATTGGTGAATATCCTGAGCGGCTTTCAGGTGGACTGGATCTTTCCACATCGCATATGCCTGCGAATAAATCCGGAGGTTTTCCGCCTGATGCGACATGATCTTTTCAAAATGGGGTTCGGTCCAGACGCCGCCGGTTGAGTACTGGTAGACACCGCCCCAGACTGGATCAATCAGATTTAATTCGCCGGCCAGTGATTTTTTGGCTCGCTGTTCAGCGGCTTTGTCGCCATCTTTGGCCAGCATCATCGAATATTCGACGCTGTCCCATTCCAGATATTTGTGAATAAAGCCCCAGCTTCCATACTTTGTGTCATAGCCGGTCATATGGACCTGCAAGGCATCTTTGCGGAGCGCATCCGTCAGGAAAGCTGATTCCGGGGCGGTCAGTTGGGCTTCAGCACCAACTGAAGGACCTGGGGTTGGATCGTCAATAAACGCCTGCAACATGGTGGCCATTGGGCGTGGAGGAATATAGCCGGAGCGTTTAGCGAGTTCCTGCCCGTTGGAATCGAAGATAATTGTGGCCGGCCAGCCATAATCTTCATAACGGTTGGACAGGTCAGGTCGTGAATCCTGGTCCACTTTGACGGCAATGTAGCGGCTGCCAATCAGCTTAATCACTTCGGGATCGGAATAGGTTTCTTTGGCCATGACGTGGCACCAGTGGCACCAGATGGCTTCGAGATCGAGAATCACGAGCCGGTTTTCACGTTTGGCGCGTTCAAACAGGTCATCTGACCAGCCTTCCCAGTGAATGCCGCCCGGTTTTGAGTGGTCGTCAGTCTGGGCAACCTGAGGTACAGCCGTTTGGCTCTGGGCTTGCGACGGTTTGGTGACCGACCCACAAGCCGTAATGAAAAAAACCAGCACAATACCGATGATTGAAATTTTTCGGTTCATATCTCGTCCTAAAAAATGGTTTGAAATCGAATTTTGGATCAAACAGGTGAAAAACAGAATGTTCAGTGGTTGAACAAGCTCCCCTTACGGAAACGTGATGAAAAATGGTTTTGAGTTTTTCCAGTCAGGAGGCTTTACTTCTGGCAATTCTCAATCTGAATTCTTACCCTTATCCCAAACAGGAATCAATTTTTATGACCATCAATGAGCTCACAACAAATTTTGGAGGTAAGCCCGTTGTTGATTGGAACCCAGGCGACAACCTCATCAATCCCGCTGAAACTTGTTTCCGCATCAGTCTTTCCTACGAAGCTGAACAAGAAGGTGAGGAATGGCCCGATTTATTGTCAAAATTTCTTGAAAACCCGGAGGCCAGTCAGGTGTATGGCATTGTGGTCGGGAACTGGGGTGAAATGTACACGGGCACCGAAGCAGGTTTTGTAGCAGACGCCCTGGAATCAGCCTGCGAATACCTCCCCAATCTCAAAGCTTTGTTTCTCGGCGATGTCACATATGAAGAATGTGAAATCTCCTGGATCCAACAAACCAATATCACGCTAACCTTGCAAGCATATCCAAATCTTGAACATTTCGGCGTGCGCGGAGGTGCTGGTCTTTCACTTGGCACCATTCGGCATGAACATCTTAAATCACTCACGATTCAAACTGGTGGACTCAACGCCAGTGTGGTTCGATCTGTGACAGCGGCTGATTTTCCCGAGCTTGAACACCTTGAACTCTGGCTTGGAACTGAAAATTACGGAGCCACGACAGAACTCGTAGACCTGTCACCTCTCTTTTCCGGTAGACTTTTTCCTCAACTCAAATATCTTGGATTGCGCAACAGCGATTTCACAGATCTGATTGCCACAGCAATTGCTGATTCCCCGCTTTTGGAACGCCTTGAAACCCTTGACCTGTCTTTAGGAACACTGGGGAATGAAGGGGCAGAAGCATTGCTCAAAAGCCCGGCAACCGTCAGATTGCGTTTTCTTGACCTCCATCATCACTACTGCTCAGATGAAATGATGGAAAAATTGAAGGCACTGGGTATTGAAGTGGATCTCTCTGACGCTCAAGGAGAATGTGATCAGGATGATCGTTACGTCGAAGTGGGTGAGTGATGTGGCGACGGTTCCTCCTTTTCACCTGGTTGTCATTGGTAACCCGAATGGCCAGCGGATAGATCATCTGCAAGCGGCACTTAACCGACTCAATCTCCCACCAGCACAGGTGGTTCCCTATACTGATTTGATTGCTGGACGAGTTCGGCTGCCCGATGTGATGAAGTCAGACTCATTGCTTCGGATTGAATCACCGGACAAAGACTTTGAGACCTATCGAGCCTTTCTCAAACTCGGTTCAGAACCAGCAGCTTCTGAAAGATCAGAATTCCTTTTACCCGAGGAAGTTGACCGCCTTCAATTTGAAAAAGGTCGCTTATGGCCTTCTCGTCAATGGTATCTTGGGTTTTGCAAAACGCTCCGGCTCATTGAGGTTCAGGTAGCTGAGTGTTTGGGGGTTCAGTACCTGCAATCTCCGCTCGCAATTGCCAGAATGTTTGATAAACGCCTTTGTCAGAGCCTGTTTTCCGAAAATGGCATTCCCGTTCCCCAGTCTCTCGGTCCGACAGGTTGTTTTGACGAATTGCTGACAACCATGCACCAAATCCGCTGCCATCAGGTCTTCGTCAAACTGGCACATGGCTCAAGTGCTGCCGGAGCAGTTGCGCTACGAATCAACAATGGTCGTTTTCAGGCAATCACCACGGTTGAAATGGTACAGGAACGAGCGCACCTGAAACTCTATAACTCACGCAAGATCAGAACTTATACCAATCCAAAGGAAATTGCGGAGTTGGTGAATGCCCTCTGCCGCCATCGGGTTCAAGTTGAACGATGGCTTCCCAAAGCAGCTTCCGGGAAAGGTTGTTTTGACCTGCGAATGGTTGTCATTGCTGGTCGAGTTCATCACATTGTCGCCCGAACCAGCCGGAGCCCATTCACCAATCTGCACTTGCTTAACACTCGCGGGGACCTGGAAGCCATCCGGGTGCGCATCCCAGATGCCCTCTGGCACAGTGCAGTTCAAAGTTGTGAGCAGGCAATAACGTGTTTTCCAGGAAGTTTTTATGCCGGAGTTGATGTGCTCATTACTGCCGGGTATCGCAGTCATGCCGTGCTTGAAATCAATGCCTTTGGAGATTTATTGCCCGGCGTTTTGCAGAACGGACTGGACACCTATTCAACCGAACTGCTGCCCTGGCTCAATCAACGTTCGAGATCTGGATAAAAAGGAGAAAGGACAAAAAGGACCTTGCTGACACTGGTTCTCCCTCACCTTGAAACTTCATCCTCCAAATATGCTCAATGGGAATTTGTTGATTGGCTCACACAACGTGTTATTTCTCACGCTTGACACATTGCGTTATGACGTGGCCTGCCAGATGCTGAAAACGGGTCAAACTCCTCAACTTGCCGCGCTCTTACCGGATGGGCAATGGGAAGCACGCCATACGCCAGGCAGCTTTACCTATGCCGCCCATCAGTCATTTTTCGCTGGATTTCTGCCAACACCAGTTACGCCTGGCCCGCACCCACGGTTATTTGCCACCGCTTTTGCCGGAAGTGAAACAATTACCCAGAACACTTTTGTGTTCAATACTCCAGACATTGTGACCGGATTTGCCAGCGTGGGGTATCACACGATTTGTATTGGCGGGGTTGGTTTCTTTAACAAACTCACACCGCTGGGAAGTGTCTTGCCCAACCTCTTTGCTGAAAGCTACTGGGATCCATCGCTGGGGGTGACTCACCCAAACTCGACCCGCCATCAGGTAAAGCTGGCTTGTGAACGGCTCAATCAGATGGCAGCCAACCAGCGGATATTTCTGTTTGTCAACATTTCGGCACTCCATCAACCAAATTTTCATTATTTGCCAGGTGCCAAGACTGATTCAGCGGCCTCGCAAGGAGCGGCGTTGGCCTATGTTGACAGCCAGTTGCCACCGTTGTTTTCAAAACTCAGACAACGTGGTCCCGTCCTGGTGATGATCTGTTCCGATCACGGGACAGCTTACGGAGAAGATGGGTTTTACGGACATCGCCTCGGGCATCCAGTTGTCTGGACAGTTCCCTATGCGGAATTCGTACTGGCAGGTCAAACACCATGACTTCTATATCATCTCTTTTGGAACAAATACCTTACGAAGCATATTCCTATTCCTATCCGCACAAGACAGCGTATCGTCCGCTTGATCCACCGGTATCACTTCGGGAAATTTGGGCAGGTGAAAACCGGCGTGCGCTCTTCCTGTACATTCATATTCCGTTTTGTGAAATGCGCTGTGGATTCTGTAATTTGTTTACCACGGCCAATCCCAGTTCTGAAGTACCCCACACGTATCTGAGCACACTCAACCGGCAGGCAATTCAGGTTCAGCATGCCCTCGGTCCAGCCAGCTTTGCCCGCCTGGCGTTTGGTGGTGGAACCCCAACTTATTTGAATTTGACAGAATTGGAAACCCTGTTTGATCTGGTGGAAACGATCTTTGGAGTTGATCCCCATCAGATTCCGACTTCGATTGAAACTTCGCCACTGACGGCTGAAACGGCCAAACTTCAATTCTTGCGGAATCGAGGCGTGGACCGCATTAGTCTTGGAATCCAAAGCTTTGTCGAATCAGAAGTTGCGGCTGTTGGCCGTCGTCAGAAAAATACTGACGTTTTTCAGGCCATTGACCGAATCAGCCACACTGGTTTTCCAACTCGAAATCTGGACCTGATCTATGGATTACCAGGACAGACGGTCCAAAGCTGGTTGTTTTCGCTCCAGACAGCTTTGCGGTTTTCGCCTGAGGAACTCTACCTGTATCCACTCTATGTGAGGTCATTGACTGGACTTGGCCGAAAAGAACAGCAGTGGAACGATATTCGGCTTACCTGCTATCGTGAAGGCCGGGACCTGTTGCTCAGCGCCGGCTATCAACAATGTTCCATGCGGATGTTTCGTGCGCCAGGTGCGCCGAAAGAAACCGGGCCAGTGTATTGCTGTCAGGAAGATGGAATGGTGGGGCTGGGATGCGGCGCACGCTCATACACCCAAACGGTTCACTACTCAAATCAATATGCCGTTGATGCCCTGGCCATCCGCTCAATCCTGGCTGAGTACGTTCAACAACCTGACTCGACATTTGCCCAGGCAACATATGGCATCCGGCTTACCGCTGAAGACCAGCGCCGTCGGTTTGTGATTCAATCATTGCTTCAAACCAGTGGCCTGGAAGTTGAAACATATCGCAACCGCTTTGGCTCCAATGTGTTTGAAGAACTTCCAGAACTCAAATTGCTGCTTGAATCAGGGCTGGCTTTTCAAAACACTGGAACGATACAACTTTCTGCGGATGGCCTGGAACGGTCAGATCTTATTGGCCCCTGGCTTTATTCACGGACTGTCAAAACGCTTATCAAGACTGCACACCGCCGATGAAACTCTCAATTTTATACCGAGGGCCGCTTTCAAGCTGTAACTATGGGTGCGAGTACTGTCCATTTGCCAAAGTTCGTGAAAGTACCGCTGAGCATCAGGCAGATGAACGCGCGCTCAACCGGTTTGTTACCTGGATGGCACGCCGGACATCTGACCAGCTTTCGGTCTTGTTCACCCCCTGGGGCGAAGCACTCACCCACAAACGGTATCAATCAGCGTTCATTCAACTGAGTCATCTACCTCACATTGAGAAAGTGGCAATTCAGACCAATCTTTCCTGTTCTCTCCAGTGGATCAAACATTGTGACGTAACCCGACTCGGTGTTTGGGCCACGTTCCATCCGTCAGAAGTCTCACGTGCCCGGTTTGTAGCAAAATGTTGGGAACTCGAAAAGCATCGGGTTCGATTCAGCGTCGGTGTGGTTGGGCTCAAAGAACATTTCGAGGACATCGAATTGCTCCGGAAGGAATTACCTCCCTCAGTCTATTTGTGGGTGAATGCGTACAAGCGGCTGGAAAACTACTACACGGCTCCTGAAATACAACACCTGTCTGCGATTGACCCGTTCTTTCCCTTGAATAATCAGTACCATCCAAGTTTAGGACACACGTGCCGGACAGGAAGCTCTGTTATTTCGGTTGATGGCGACGGTACCATTCGGCGCTGTCATTTTGTAGCTCAACTACTTGGGAATCTCTATTCGGTTGATTTTGAAAGGGTACTGAAAGAACGCCTGTGTCCAAATGCAACCTGTGGGTGCCACATCGGCTATGTTCACCTGGACGATTTAAAACTTTATGGAGTGTTTGGGGAGGGAGTGTTGGAACGAATTCCTGTTTCGAGAGCTGAAAAACCCTCGGGCTTAGGGCTGAAGAAAACAGGTTTAATACCCTAATACCATTTTGGGTTCAGGGTATCGGGTTCAGGGTTCAGGGAAATACAGTTTTTTCAATGATTTAGCTTTCCCGTAATGCGTTAGGTTCATTCCAAAATGGTATAAGTACAAGTCCCCATAAATAGGGGATGGAATTTCGGTGATTCCGAATTGGCTTTCGCCCGGATGGGCGCTGGACAATAGCCGGTGGTTTGCCGCTTTGGGCACACCACCGGATCGTCGGTCCGCAGTGGTTCGCGCCCGGATGGGCGCTGGAACAGGAGTCGTGAGCCAGAAGCCGAAACTTCCACGAAAAACAGAGTCGAACCAGCTTCCAGCGCCCATCCGCCGGCGCCCTCCGGGCGGAAGCCGACCTTTCTGCAACGGAGATTTTTAGATTTAGAGATTGGCGAATAGCTTTTTTCAGAAAGAGCATACTCCATTCTTCTTACCCAAAACAAAGGGCTGAAGAAAACGGACCTGAAGTTGGTTTTACCCAATATTCTTCAGCCCGTTTTCTTCAGCCCGACTTCTTCATCCCTGCATCTTTAGTTTGCCGCGGCGTAGCTTTTGGCCTGGGCCACAACTTTTTCAGCCGCATCGGCCATGCCTGAGGCAGTTGTAAAATTCAAACCTGACTCTTCAAGCAGTTCACGAGCGCGTTCGACGTTGGTGCCTTCGAGGCGCACCACAATCGGCACCTGTACGTTCAGGTTGCGGGCGGCTTCGATCACACCACTGGCCACCATATCGCACCGAACAATGCCGCCGAAGATGTTGATAAGCACCGCCTGGACTTTTTCATCCGCCAGCAAAATCCGGAAGGCGTTTTCAACCCGCTGTTGCGAAGCGCCGCCACCGACATCCAGGAAGTTCGCCGGTTCGCCGCCAGCCAGTTTGATGATGTCCATGGTCGCCATCGCCAGCCCGGCGCCGTTGACCATACAGCCGATGTTTCCATCCAGCTTGATGTAGTTCAAATCATATTTTGAAGCTTCGATTTCAAGTGGTTCTTCTTCGTTGAGGTCACGGAGTTCGGCATAGTCTTTGTGCCGGAACATGGCGTTGTCGTCAAAGGTCATTTTCGCGTCAAGCGCATAGAGATCGCCTTCTTCAGTCAACAGGAACGGGTTGATTTCAACCAGTGACGCATCGCTTTCGACAAACGCCCGGTAGAGCGCCATCATAAATTTGACGGCTTTGCCCACCAGCTTATCGGAGAGTCCGAGGCCGAACGCCAGTTTCCGCGCCTGGAAGGTCTGAAACCCAAGGGTTGGGTCAATGTATTCTTTCAAGATTTTTTCGGGTGTCGAGGCCGCAACTTCTTCGATATCCATTCCACCAGCCTCACTGGCCATAAACACGGGTGCCGATGTCGCCCGGTCAATCACCAGTCCCAGATAAAATTCCTTTTTGATGTGCAGCCCTTCTTCGATCAACAGGGTGTTGACGATCCGGCCTTCAGGACCGGTTTGATGCGTGACCAGATTCATGCCCAGGATTTGCGAAGCCACTGTTTCAACGTCTTCCATTGACCGGGCCAGTTTGACCCCGCCACCTTTTCCACGCCCGCCGGCGTGGATTTGGGCTTTGACCACAACCGGGAACGAACCAAGTTTTTCCGCCGCCTCTCGGGCTTCCTGGACGGTTTTTGCGACATGACTTCGTGGGACAGCAACTCCGTACTGTGCAAGGAGGGCTTTCGCCTGATACTCGTGGATTTTCATGGATCACCTTCTCAACTGATGGAAATGAAAGAATATAAATGCAGTTAGGGGTTAGGGGTTAGGGGTTAGGGGTTAGGGGTTAGGGGTTAGGGGTTAGGGGTTAGGGGTTAGGGGTCAGGGGTCAGGGATTCGGATTTTCTCATCCTGTCATCCTGTCACCTTGTCATCCTGTCACCTTGTCATCCTGTCACCTTGTCATCCTGTCAAGAGTCAAAACCCGTCCCCCTGAAAAAGCAAATGACAAGTGACAAGCAATGCCTTGGTACATCACCTGTCGCTTGTCACTCAAGTAGAAATTGCGGGTTGGTTTAAAAATTTACCGACGGCGCAAGCGTTCAATAGCAGACTTCAAGCTGATGCGCATACGCTCCAGCGATTCGGCCAACTGACCTATTTCGTCTGAACCACCCACGGCAATGGATTCATCCAGTTCGCCAAGACTGATTCGATTTGAGGCTTCAGTCAGCAGAATGATGGGCTGGGTGAGACGTTGCGAGAAATAGAACGCCGCAAAAATGGCCAGTCCGAGAACGACCACAAAAATCGCCACGATGATCAAGAGCACACGATTGATAACCGCGCTGAACCAGCTTTCCTTGATGGCAACCCCTACATAACCAACATTTTTGCCATCTGGATCCTTGAGCGGCATAAACGCTGATTTGTAGTCAATGTCGTAGATGTTGTCTGTTCCGGCCAATGGGCGATCAATCAGAAGTTCGCGTTTAATCTGGAGACCAACCGCTGATTTTCCGCTATCTGAAGGGAAATTGGCTGAAATGATGGTTTTGGTGTCATTGAGAACGGCGGCGGCGGCTTCACTTGGCAGATCCGAATACATTGCCTCTTTGATTTCCCCTGAGATCGAGCGATCCTGTTTGGCATTGTCGAGCAAGATCCCCGCGATCACCAGCCCGAGCGAACGCTCACCAGCCAGGATCGGGGCAGCTCCTTCAATCGCCAATCCGGAAGCACCGGGCTTGACCAGTTGTGAATCCAGTTCCAGTGATTTCAACGCTTCGGCATCAACCCGCACGGATCCACCCAGGGCTGCATCAGCAAACTGATTGGCGTCCAGGTTGTTTTTCGATTTCAGCACCAGCGGATCTTCAAGCTTGGATTCATTGCCTTTTGGCTCGCCTTTGTTGGTCAACAGCACCTTGCCGCTCTTGTCCGTCACAATCAGAAAATCAACCTGATCCTGGCGCTGGGTCATCAACTCCTGAATGCGCTTCTTGCCGCGCAACTGGCTTTGCTGAGCCGTGGTGGCAGCGCTGGCCGGCGCCGCCGCTGTGGTCTTCGTGGTCGGGTTTGACGGCGTCTGAGCAGACTCAAGCAGATTCTCGGCTGAAATTGCCTGAGCCAGGTTTTGGGCAATTTCCTTGATGATCTGCTGCCGGCCTTTATAGATTTTTTCAGCCAGGCGAGCGTCTTTTTCAATATTCTTTTTAGCGTTATCCTCAATGCTTCCCTTCACCTGCAGAAGGATAGCAATGGCTGAAAGAGCCAGTGGAGTAAACACAAGCAGGGCGGCAAAAATAATCAGTTTATTGCGAATGTTTAGTTTCATCAGGGTCGTCGCGCTCAAGGGTGTGGTGGTTCAGCCCGTCCAGGGAGCGCCTCCTTCGGTCAAAATGTTCTCAACGTAGCGGCCTGGGTCACAGGCAGGCAGGCAGTGGTGAGTGATGCCGGGTTCCAGGTTCTGAGTCAACCAGTACATTTGAAAACCAAAGCACCAGGAACCAGAGGCAAAGCACCAGGATCATTCATACAGCTTCTGCATGATGTCAAGCATGGCTTCTTGGAAGTTGACACGGCGTACGGTATCCGGAATTTCTTCCGCCAGACGCTCGGCCAGGGCCGGCATCATATCGCGTGGAAGCTGAGACCGTTTAAAGCCAAGCGATTCAGCACTGTCATCAAGCACAATCGGTCCCATCGGACCAATGGCCCGAGTTAGTTCTTTTTCAATCCGCAACAACAACTCTTCTGGAACCGAGTCAATGATTTCTTCTTCCGGTTCTTGCTCGCCGACAAATTCAACCAGCCCCAGATCAAACAGTCGAACGATCACCTTCGAGGTATATAACTCGTTCAACTGGGTAATTTCAGCGATTTCGGCCACCGTGCGCAACCCATCCATGTTTTGGATCACCATCCAGTCTTCGGCGCGAAGTGAAACTTCCCGAACCTGATTCCAGGATGAGCGGAGGCGAAAGATGGTATTGGGAGACGGAATCACCCGCCGGATACTTTCCCACTCCGTGGCATATGTCACGCATTCCAGCAAAATTTCCTCGGTCGAAATTGAGGTGGTTCGCTCATCAGTAACTTCCCCAGACCGGAAGCGAAACATCCCCGCGCCCCAGGAAAAGAGGTTATAGATAGCTTCCTCGCCAATGTACTCTTCATACATCGCGTGGGTGATTTGGCCGCTCTCGATGTAAATTTCACCGGTCCGACCATCATCATGGGTTAACTCAAGCAACCCAGTTCGGTTGCTTGCATGCAGTAACCGCAAGACGTCAATGAGTTTAAGTTGAGCAAGATTTCCACTGAAGGCGTCTGTCATATGTGTTGGCTTGGATGGCTAAATCAAAATCGTTGTTTTGAGTTACGGGTCACGGTGGGTTTGGCCAGGGCGTTGGGTAGGTCCAACCTCCACCCCTGGGAAACACCCCGTACCCGTGTGGGCCGTGGAAGCAGGGAAAGCGGCGTCAAGCCGCCGCACTCCAAAGGATCGTGCCCGTGTGGGCCGTGGAAGCAGGATATACAGCCTTGGCTTGCGAAAATGAAGTTTTGGTGGACGGGTGCTGACGACCAGCCTGAAACGGGAAGATCGCCGCGGTTTTGGAACTAAGGATGATGCTGACAATTCAGGAGGAAACCATCGTACGGCTTGCTCCGCACTGAGGCACGGAGCGTTCCTTTGGCGTGATCAAACTGCTTTCCTTTTCAAGGAACCAACTCATCTTTTCAAAGGAAGATGTGGATATCACCCGGTGACCTGAAACTTCAGGGACGGCTGATTGGGCTTGAATTCCGCTACAGCAACCTCACGAAAAGCGACCAGACGATTGCCGGGTGTTTGAATTGGGAAAGAGGGCGCTCACCAATGCCATTCACGGGTTTAAGCCCGGTTCATGGCTTCAAACAGTTCCCAACTGGTGGCATCAAGCCGATCACGAGACAAGAGATTGCGACGATCAACTCGAACACTGACTTTCAGATCCCGAATTGCTTTGTCGAGTTTGAGCTTGCTGGCGGCGACCTTCACGGTCAGGCGGATCGTTGGAAGATTGGCATTGGGCGCACTCACGATGATCACAAAGACCTCTTGCACACCATACGAACTTTCAATCAGCAAGTCAAGATTTGTGATGGTCGTGATTCGACCTTCTCCATAAAGGATTGAAATTTCGTCAGTTTTCCCATAGACCCCCTCGGCGACTGAAACCGATTGAGTAATGATGGTCCCCATCTGGATGGTGGCTTGTGAGTTGAGGGTAAACTGGCCTGTGCTGAGCAATACCTCACCGCGGTTATTGACCAGCATGGCACTTTTGACCCCTGGGATCCGCATCATTTCCTGTAAAAAAACTTCATGAGCTTTTGACATATGACTCCACTTATTTTTGAAATCGCTGGGTTGGCTGAAGTCACAGCGTGGAAAAAACGACTTTGAGGAGTACGGCCTGGAAGATCCGAGTGAAACTGCCCGTGCTGCGGCTGGCCAAAAAAATCAGATGGCTTTCAAGACTCTCAAACCGCCCCAGGCATTGACTCACGTTGTATCAAAAACAGAGGTGAAAAGCCAAGTCTTCGTGGTTAATTAATGGCCTAAAATTGCCTCAATGGCGCTTTCCAAACCAAACTTCTCAAAGTCTTCACGCCGATTGCGTTGCAGATTTTTGAGTGTGGCTTCAACCCGGGCCTCTAAATCAACATCGGTGAATCGGCGGCTCAGATCGTCGAGCGTCCATCGCAGGGACTGTGAGAGACCGACCACAAAATCAACGGGTCGAGCCGAGCCTAAAAATACGATTTCCCCAGCCGTATACTCAAACTCTCCGGCAAATGGGTCAAGAAACGGATAGTGTTCAGCCGCTCGAATCGCCGCTTCCCGAAAAGCCAGTCGGAAATCAGGTTCACGGACGATATCAACGATGCCGCGTTCAACCGCGGCCATCACATCTCCCATTAATCCAACCAGTTCTGAATACTGCTCTGTGGTTAAGGACACCGGGGAGCCGTGAACTTCCTCCACCGCCGAAGGATCAACGTCGTCGTCCTCCAGAGCCACTACCAGCGAATCCGTCGCCGGCTCCATTTCAGCCCGCGAGGAAGTCGCCCGAACCGAACTGATTGCCGTTACATTGGCGGTCGAAACCCCTGGAAGGAGCGGGTTTGAGGTACTACTGCTCCCTGCGGTTAACTGCGGTACGGGCTGATGGTAGCCGGTGGCTGGCGACGAAGGCGCGCTGGCGGTGCCGGCATCGCGATACACATGAAACACGCCGCCAACTGAATTCACCTGGGCAACCAGCACGGCCAATCCTTCAGATCCAGTGGCCGTCCGCAACACATTGCTTTCGGCATTCTCCCGAATTGACACCACGGCTTCAGCTTTCCCATCAATAATATAGATCACCCCAGCGCCAGCCTCACGGTCCAGCAGCACCTCGACATACCAGATGACCTCAGGGGTCTTTTTCAGCTTGTCAACCAGGCGTTCAAGGTGGGTAAACTCCGAGGCCAGTTCCCGGTAAACGACTTCCCCATTGATGATACCAGCCAGCGCACGGATCACCGGTTCGGGATGATGAAAGAAGCTGATGGCACCGCCACGAGCCTGGGACCGCGACAGAATACTATCCACGGCTTCGCGCCCACGCTTGATCACCGTTTCGGCTCGTTCATAGGCGTTAATCAACTGACCATTGTCGAGAAACACATACCCTTCATAGTTCCAGAAATTCATCGAGACATAGCCGGTAAATTCACTAATCTGGAGTTCAGCAAGCAAAGCGGCAAGATTAACGTAGGAGGTGCTGAGGTTTTCGTGAATGGGTCTTCCGCGTGGAACGTGCATGATTGAAACTGAGAAGTGAAGACGTGAATTGGAAACCGCCCTGTGGGCAAAGGTGAGCAGGCTGTATGTATTTGATAAGCGTGAGTGAAGTGGCGCTCAGACTAGCTTGTTTGAGCGATGGCCTGAGCGACCAGGATCCGGCGTGGCGTCACCTCAGGAGAGGTGTTCAGTATTTCGGTTGAAGTCAATCAACCTGATGAAACGAAATCATATCAAGGCGGTCCAAACGGGTACGGGACTGGGGGTTCTCCACCGAAAAACCCAGGGCAACTCTCACCGACCGATCCAGTAACGGTCAGATACCAAGCATTCCAGTACCACCAAGGGGGCCAGTTAAGGCACCCGTGCCGCCACTTGAGCGGGCAGCCAGTTTCCGAAACGCCCGGTCAATATGTGGGCTGATCGTTTCGTATCGGATCGCGGCGCCGTACTCAATCAAAACCAGATAGGTGTCCTGGTCAAAAATGGTCGCTTTTCGCTGTCCGAAACTGATGGTGGTTCGTTGCAAAGGACCAACCCGACCTGGAGTGCTGGTCTGGCGTGCCATATGAACCAAAAGCGCGCTCATCATGCCAATTTTTTCAGATGGCTTGATATTGAGTGAGGAATGCACCGTACCATCCCGCGCCATGGCCACCGCGCCGTCAATCCCTTTGATTTTTGTCAAATCAGAGACCAGAGTCTGGTAGACATTTTGCACCCGCTGGGTTTCGGTTGAGGCCGGGGTCGAGGTGCCAACCAATCCAGTATGATCGGGAATCAAACCAGCCCGGGCTTCATCCAACAACCGCAGCCCTTCCATAATCAGGTTGGCCCACGGTTCAAAAATCGTTCGCTGGGGAGCTGGGATCCCTGTATCAATGCGAAAAGATCCCTGATCATACGCCAGGGCTTTATATACAGCATCGGTTCCAACCAAATTGCCCAGCCGGGCATCAACGACTTCACCTTCCGCAAAATAAAAAATCCCGTCGCCAATTGGATAGTGAACCGTCAACCGAGCTGTATTTCGCCCAACGCAGTTAATTTGGATAATATCAACAAGGGCTAAATCTTTGAGATCTCCCACCAAAGCCATAAGACTTTCTCACACTTCACAAACAGGGTTTTTCAGCTACTTCGATCAAATGCGCCCTGCCTCAGAAAAACTGGCGGCGGGAACGCAAGCAAAATTGGATTTGTCAAAAGCTTCCTGAAATGAAAACGCTCCTCCTTGTGGGTCAACGTGCTGACCACACACCCAAGCCAGGTTGATCAGGTGACGGAGTTCGTTTGCAGATCTCAATTTGGAGAGATATTCATCCTATCTTCGGCGTGGAGACCCGGCCCTTGCTGGGCCAGGAGGAAACGCCGCTCCTTTTTGAGTTGATACGAAAGCGGGAAGAACTACTCCTTCCCGCTCTCGATGTGATGTGAAGAGAGTACATCACACACCGATTTGCGTCGGGTAGTGCGTACCGGTCTGACTGTGACCGCCGACCGGATTCGACGTCCTCTCGACCGGATTTGGGAAGGTTTGTCGTGACCGGCACTGGCACTGACTCCCATGCTGGGTTTAACCGGTCACCGTAGTGCAGCGGACTGAGGCGGCATCCGCTGGTACCTATGGATTCTTCCCAATCGTTTCCTGTGATTTGCACGGGGGTCTGGTCAACTGGAACTTGAACCAATCTCCCCACACCGGCCATCCGTGAAGATGGCGTCGTGGCGACACGACTCAAGCCCGGCCCTTGAGGGCCGAGTCTGTTGACTCAGGCGGAAAGGGGTTACTTCACTGGCTAAACTAGCAGA
Source organism: Acidobacteriota bacterium (assembly GCA_016208495.1). Lineage (NCBI taxonomy): Bacteria > Pseudomonadati > Acidobacteriota > Acidobacteriota bacterium. The sequence continues at coordinate 96,490 of JACQXX010000077.1, forward strand.
GTTAGTTTGAGAGTGTCAATCTAAACGATCTCAGATTTCAAGTTATTCAATTTGCGAGTGGTTTCGTGGGCAACGAGCCCCAGCGTCAGCCGGTTTCGCATTCCTCTTCAGTCAATTGGACAATTTCCCGGTTACCTCCCCTCCCTTCACGCACTCACCTGCTTGACACTGGCAAAGCCATCAGACTATGTTTGAGGTTTCATATCCATATCCTTTTTACACCACCAGATACCTTCTTGTTTGGGTTGAAGAATTCAGGCATGGGCTCAACATCGTTGGGTTGTCACCGCTGAGAGGAGACTGAGCTTAACGCGAATCCCACCTTCTTTCTGGCCGCCCTCTGGGAATCTTGGAATCTGCGATATGGACTCAACACCTTAATCATTCTGTAATCGAGGAGCGCAACGTAGTGGTTTCCCATAGCAAGAAACTCAGTAAACAGGAACTCAAACGTGAACCGGCCTTTAATATCTGGTTGCGTGGCATTCAACATCAAATTGAGGACGTGGGTGGAAACGTCTTTAAGCTTGGGCTTGGCCTGCTCATCGCCGGTGTGATCATCGGTGGTGGATACGCTTTTTACTCCAGCAATCGGGCGAAAGGTGAAGCGGCGTTTGCCAAGGCATTCAAAATTTATCAAGCCGAAGTTCAAGATCCCAAAGCCCCCAACCCAACCCCTCCGGCCCCTGGCAAAGTGATCTACCAGGATGAACAGAAAAAATACACCGAGGCGGCAACTGCGTTTGAACAGGCGGCGGCCTATTCAGCTCAGCGCGAACTCAGTCGGTATTATATTGGGCTGTGCCGGTTGAAACTGGATGCCCCCAAAGGACAACAGGAACTGCGAGCGCTGTGCACTGGTGACGGACAAATCAACCAGATGGCCCGCATTGCCCTGGCTGATTCGCTCGCTTCCAACGGTCAGACTGACGAAGCGATCAAGCTGTACCTGGAATTGCAGGGAATTTGGGAGAAAAATCACGGGGTTGGGGTGATTTTGCCACCAGAAGCAATCCAGTTCTCGATTGCCAAGTTGTATGAAGCGCAAGGTAAAACAACTGAAGCGGTCCAGGCATATACCAAGGTCATCACGACCAATCGGTCCTCGCGACTGGCAATGGAATCTTATGGACGGTTATCAGCTCTGGATCCGGAATCAGCTCGAAAAATGACCCCGCCGAAGCTGAATGAAGAAGCCATTTAAGGGAGTCGGATGGAAATATCATACCACCAGGGTTCAGGGTTCAGGGTTCAGGGTTCAGGGTTCAGGGCCAGATACTCCACGTTGAGTGGTACCCGCCAGTTCCCCAGTCTTCATCTTGAGTGGGATCAGTCAACTCATC
>JACQXX010000078.1 GCA_016208495.1 Acidobacteriota bacterium
AACCGTGACCGTGACCCAGGCTGGAAACACCGGTTCACAAACCGTGACGGGCAGCAACACGAGCGCGATTGCGATTCCTGACAACAACACGACCGGCGTTACCCGCGTGATCAACATTGCCACCGCACTGACGATCCAAAGCGTCAGCGCCACGGTCAATATCACGCACCCATATCGTGGAGATGTCCAAATCGAACTCATCAGCCCGGCTGGAACGGTTGCAACCCTCAAGACAACCTCCAACGATAGTGGCGATAATATCAACGCCACCTACACCCCAACTTCGTTCAATGGTCAGAACTCAGCCGGAAACTGGACTCTGCGCGTCAAAGATCTGTTCGCTTCTGATATTGGAACACTCAATAGCTGGAGCATCTCCATCACGGGAACCACTGGCGGTGGCACCTGCACCTACTCAGTGTCTCCAACCAGCGTTTCAGCGACTGCCGCTGGCGGCGCGAGCAGTGTGAGCGTGACTGCCGGAACGGGATGTGCCTGGACCGCAACCAGCAATGCAAGCTGGATCACGACTTCAGCTTCAGGAAGCGGCAATGGCACGGCGTCTTTCACCGTCGCCGCCAACAGCGGAACGACCTCACGCACCGGAACACTCACCGTCGCCGGCCAAACCGTGACCGTGACCCAGGCTGGAAACAGCGGTTCACAAACCGTGACGGGCAGCAACACCAGTCCCATCGCGATTCCAGACAACAACACGACCGGCGTTACCCGCGTGATCAACATTGCCACCGCTCTGACGATCCAAAGCGTCAGCGTCAGCGTCAACATCACCCACACGTGGCGTGGCGATATCCAGATTGAACTGATCAGCCCGGCTGGAACGACAACCGTTCTCAAGGCGACCAGCTCTAGCGACAGCGCGGATAACATCGTGGCCACCTACACGCCAACGACGTTCACTGGCCAGAACTCAGCCGGAAACTGGACCTTACGCGTCAAGGATCTGGCTTCATCTGACACTGGAACGCTGAACAACTGGAGCATCTCCATCACTGGCACGACTTCCGGTGCCAAAGCCAGCAATGATCAGGCATCAGGAGTCAATCCTGCCCAGCCCTGGCGGCGTGAGGACAGCACCCCACTGTCCGTCAATCGGAAAGGGTATTCGTCACCTGCCATTCTTGGCTACAACGGCTCGAAGTAAGTCCACTTCAGTCTGGATCTCCTCATAAGGATTTTTCTGAAGGGTGGCCCACCAGCCACCCTTTTTTTGTGCCCACGTCAGGCAATCAAAAACCCCAGACTGGAAGATCATCCAGGCTGGGGTATTTTTATATCATTTAGAGTTCAGGGTATCAGGTTATACCATTTTGGAATGAATAGATCGTACTAGAAAATAGTCAAGTAATTCAATCAATTGAAGTTAGTGAACTACTGACCACCATCTACTGACTACAAACTGGTATTATAAGCGCCAGGATAAGAAACTCGCGCCCTTTCCGTTGGCATTGAACGACGCTTATGTCGGGCCTGGATCCCGTCCTGGCCGGAACCGTGGGCTTCGCACCACGGCTATTAAACGACCGACCCTCCGGGCCTGAAATCCTTATCCTGGCGCCTATGCCCTATTTTCCCCCATCCCCCGTGGCATAATACCCAAGCCGATGATGGGCCTGTAAATCAATGCGGTCTTTGACTTCGATTTTGATTGTGCGGAACGAATCATCACGTGTGGATGGCGTGTAGGACAGCACGTACTGTTGCCGCAAATCCTGTTCGATTTGTTCGAAGGCAGCGATGAACTCCCGGTCCTGACGCGGATAAAATGCCCGTCCGCCAGTTGCCGCGCAGAGCCGTTCCAGAACTTCGCGGTTGACATCTTTGGCGTTTTCTTCCGTCGGGCTGGTAATGCCAATCGCATAGATGCTCACGCTCGACCGCCAGGCCCGGTCAATTGCTTCGCGGAGTTGAACGCTCCCTTCCCCATCATACCCATCAGTCAGCAGCACAATCACCCGCCGTGAATTGGACGCCACTGGTTGCGACAACAAATCATCCACCGCGAGATAAATCGCCGCGTTGAGCGCTGTTCCCGCCGGCTGGTTATTGCCTGGATCAAACGGCATCACCTGTCCAATCGGGGTTGGCACGTGGTAATCCGCTTCGGCAATTCCCCGCCGGAGAACGTCAAGATCGTTGGTCAACGGCGCCGCCTGAACCACATCCTGCTGAAAAACCATCAAGGCCGCCTTGTCGTCCTTTAACCGCAACACCTGATTTAAAAACTGGAGCGCCGCGCGTTTGGCAATCGAAAGCCGGCTCCGCATGCTGCCGCTAAAATCCACCAGCAACGCCAGCGTCAGCGGGGTGTCAGAGATTCTCCCCAGTGAAGCAACTTCCTGTTCCTGGCCATTTTCAATCAGCCGTAAGTCTTCGACTTTCAATGTGTTGATATAGCGATTTTGCCGGTCAGTCACCGTAAACGGAACAACCACAAGCTGGGTATTGAGCCGCAGCAGCGTACCTTCGTCCGGGAGCGCGCCTTCGGTTCGCACCCGCAGGACGGTGTCTTCCTGACCAGGAATGACCTTCTTTTTGTCATCGGTTGGCTGCGGTTTGGCTGACGGGGAGGATTGGGACTGACTATGAGTTGGCGGTACAGGAACATACCAAATCAATGCCAGCAGCGAAAAAAAGAAAATCCATCGAAAAAATCGAGCATGCACCATAAAAACTATCTCTGGAAAAACCAACCAGGGTTGAAGGATAGGCTTGTATCACTTTAGGACATTGCCAGCAAGGCTATCCGTCAGGCTGGGTTGGAAATCAAACATCAGATTTCCAACCCGAACATGTAGCCGGCTCACTGATGAAAACCAGCACAGGGCGCAAACGTATCAGTTGGCTTCCAAAACTGGCTTTGATGTTCCCGGTACCAGGTCAACCACCGCCGGCGTGCGGTTTCCGGACCGCATAAAATGATTGTCTCGCCAGCAATGTAATATTCCATCTGGGGACCAAGGTAATAGGCTTCACAATGAGTGAGGTCATGCAAAGCTGATTGGAATGAGGTATTTGGAAGTCTGGAAAGAATTGACATCGAATTATTTTTCAGAACTTCTGTTTCAACCACAAATTGGTTGGCGATGAGTAAAGTCAATAAACTGGAATACACCTCCTTTAAATCATCTGGGAATTCCTGATGCACTGGACGACCAGGTAAATCGTACCGTTGGAGAGCTTTGACAAATGCCCAGGTATTGGGACCACCTCGCTGCAGATGCTCCATCAGGACAGGCACATCACTCATCCAGGGTGCCCGGGTAAGAAGTTCGAGAATCTCAACCTGGAGGTCTTGCCTTGATAAAAGATCAAGCAGGATTTTTCTCGCTTTCCGGCTTCGAAATGGCTCACACTCCGGAAGAGAAGGCTGAAGGTCCAATCCAATTAAATTGACGGTCAGAGCCGCCCCATAGATGGCGCGATTGGTCTGCGCTTGCTGGATAAACCTCAACAACGGGTCAAGCGCCATCTCGCCACGAGCAGCAATGTTCCCCATTGTTTGGTTATAAGGCAACTGCCAGGCTTTGTAGGTTTCACCAGCCTCCCAATTTCCATTCAGGGTATTGATCAAACTGATCAACTCACTGTCATCAAATGGATTTGTGGGATAGGTACCCGCATCTTTTGGAAGCCGAATATATGGCGGATGATGGACAGGCAGGTTAAAGGACCGGAGAAATTGAGCCACGCTCTGGTTATTGCGGCGGAGGGCCCGAGCAAGCGGAGTTTCATACTTATCTGCTCCTTCAAGATCTGTCCCCTGTGCAACCAGCAGTTTTGCAACTTCTACATCGCTGACCAGGTGTAATGGGGTTTCATGATTGTGAGCCACAGCCGCAACATTGGCCCCATTGGCAATCAACAATTTGGCGATTTCCGGCGCCGATTCAACCGCAGAAAATAACGGGGTGCGTCCATCTTTTTTGACAGCATTGACATTGGCGCCCTTCTCAATCAGCAACTGTGCCAGATGTGGATCTTGAACCAGGTGCAGTGGGGTTACACCACCGTTCTCGTTTGCATAAAGCCTGGCTGTTTCAAGCTCGGCACAGGCGTTGACGTCGGCACCATGCTCAATCAGGTAGCGAGCAATGTCGGGTGTGTTTTCAACCACAATGTGAAGCGGCGTTAAACCATTGACGGTCCGGGCGTTGATGTTTGCCCCATGGTGCACCAAAACATCAATCGTTTGAAAACAATCCGCGAGCAGAATTTGGCGTTGATGCGGCTCAACCTGAAGCATTGTGAGCAGTTGCAAGACCTCTTGATAATCGTGAACAACAACGTGCAGCGGGGTGAGTCCCTGATGGTTTCCAGTATTAACGGCTGCCCCCTGCTCAAGCAATGTCCGTACAATTTCCAATCGCTGATGACGTAATGAAGGATCGAAGGAAACAGTAACGGCTTCGTGCAATGGTGTTTGCCCGAAATCATTCTGGACATTGATATTCTGCCCCTGTCTGATCAATTCCGACACCATTTGTGGAAGACCAAACACTGCATTGTGAAGTGGCGTGTTGTGGGCGGTGTCTTCAATGTTTACTGGCTGGCTGTCGGCTTGAGCTTCGATGTCAGAGGAACCAGAATGCCTGATGACTCCAGTTTGATCGAGAAAAAAACAATCTGTTCCTGTTGGAAAAAACCTGTCCTGAACACTGGGTCGAGCCGTGAGGGTAAAACCGGCTTCGAGAGTTGAAATTTGGGCGTTGCGGCGCAGGCTGATGAGGTACCCATCCACCCAGATATAAGTGATTGGGTCAGGTGCGAACTCACGCCGGGTATAGGATCCGGCTTCGCTCAGGTTTGGTTCCGGAAACCAGACGTCTCTCAAATCATCCGAAAAACTGCCACAGCCGGCACCCTGCTGGTACATAAGCTGAGCCTTGTGCAGATACCGCAATTTCATCAAAATCACGGCGGTATTCCGCTCGGGCGAGAGGGACCACTGAATCCACTGATACAGCGGAGAACCAGAAACAGCCTGAAAAAAGATCAACCAGCTCCCAATTGTCACTATACCAGCCACAAACCAGACAAGCGGGCGATTCCAAAACTCATAGGACTGTATTCTGGCTCTTCCCTTCAAGAACAAATTGACGGTTCCTGAATTCAGCCAAACTTTTGAGCAACGGGTACAGGTATTTGTTTGGGGGTTAAAACAATCTGATTGGTGGCAGATATTACAGCGCACGGGATCAGATTCAGCACAAATCTTCAAACCATCCATAAGGTTTGATCCTCACAGAAAACAAAATAGGCGGGGCTTGAACTGTGCAGGGTTTGAACTGTGCGGAGATTAAGAAATTTGGAGAAAAGCAATACTTTTCGATTTGCTGCACTATAGCTGAGGGATCTGCAAAAGAAAACGCTTTCAACTGGATTCACAAAAGATGGGCGATGGAGACTGCCATCAATGTAATTCGTTGTCATCACAGAGTTTATGCTTCAGTGAATGCTCAATTTCGAAGGCATTTCAATTATGAGAAAAAGTTCAGCATTTCAGGAGAAATTTCGGGAGCAGGGTCTTGCGCAATGCGTCAATCTTCAGTAATATGAATGACGATTCATTCAGTCAAAAAAACAAGCACTCAAACCAAGAAAAAATTGCTTACTGTGTGTGTCAACCAGGCAGCGAACGGCTTCACACCTCCTTCCTCGAACCGACGCTTCCTCTCTCCCAAACCCTTCTTCCCCAAGATCTTTGCGCATGGCTATGGCCACATTGAACCGAACTGCTTTGCCTTCTTCCAGCCGTACGAACGGAAAACATCAAGCCATCTTACGGGCGGCCACCAAAGTATTTGCTCGCAACGGTTTTTTTAATTCAAAAGTGGCGGATGTGGCCCGTGAGGCCGGTGTGGCGGATGGAACGGTGTATCTGTACTTCAAAAACAAGGATGATTTGCTGCTCTCGATCATCAACGAAGCCCTCGAAATCGCCCACGAACGCCTGAGTCAGGAACTCCCACTTTTTTCCGATCCATTTGAAAAATTGCGCCGCATGGCCGAACTCCACCTGGAGTTTATGGGCAGTGACCGGGACTTAGCCGTGGTGTTCGAGGTTGAAATTCGCCAGTCAACCAAGTTTATGGAGCAGTTTTCAACCACCAAACTGAGCGCATACTTCAAACTCATCCGACAAATTATTGAAGAAGGCCAGCAAAGCGGGCATTTTCGCAACGATTTCAATGCGCAAATTGCCACCAAGATCTTTTTTGGCGCCCTTGATGAAATGGTCACCAACTGGATCTTGAGCCATAAAGCCTACAATTTGGCCGACTACGCCCGGCCAGTGGTCGAGTTACTCTTTCGTGGTTTTGCCAAGCCCAGCGAAGCCTCAGCAACCCAAACTGCCTGATTCTTGTTTTTCCGTGATTCCGCCGTGTCAGGACACCTGGTCCTGAATGATTCCGGATGTTCCAGACGATATTTTCCCATTCCACTCCAGAGGATTGTTGATCATGCAAGCAACGGCAGCCGCACCCACACCAAAAGCCGGCCAACCCCGGACCATTAATGAAATTTTTGCTCAGGCGATTCAAAATCACCGCAAAGACGATGCCTTTGCCTACAAACACAATGGCGAGTGGATCAAAGTCTCACATGATGTGTTTGTGAGCCAGGTCCGCGAAGCACGCGAGGGCTTTCTGAAACTTGGCATCAAACGCGGTGACCGACTTGGGCTTTTGTCAGAGAACCGACTCGAATGGACCATTACGGACCTCGCCATGCTCAGTTGTGGCGGGATTACCGTTCCGATCTATGCGACCCAAACCCCGCAGCAGGTAACCTATATCCTCAATGACTGCGAAGCTGAGGTGTTGTGCCTGTCCAATGCCAAGCAACTTGGCAAAGTCATGGGCGAACTGGCCAATCTGCCGCATATCCGCGCGATTGTCACTCTTGACCAGCTTCAGCGCCCAGCCGAACTCCCGGACCGCATTACCTTTTTGAGCTTTGAAAAACTCCGCCAGACTGGAAGCAGCACAGCAGCCAGCACCAGTGATTTTTTGAAGGAACTGGTCGCGGCGGCCAACCCGGACGACCTCGCCACGCTGATTTATACCTCAGGCACGACTGGCGAGCCCAAAGGCGTGATGCTCACACACTCCAACATTACTTCAAATGCGCTGGCTGGGGTTGAACGCATTGAGTGTACCGCCCAAGACATCGCACTTTCATACCTGCCGCTCTCCCATATTTATGAGCGGACGGTGATGTATGTCTTTATTTTTGCTGGGGTCAGCGTCTACTTCGCCGAAAGTGTTGATGCCATTGCCGCCAACCTGGCCGAAGTCAAGCCGACTGTCATGACCAGCGTGCCCCGGATCTTTGAGAAAATTCTGGCCAAAATCGAAACTGGAGTGAAGGAAGCCGGAGGGTTGAAGGCCAAAATGTATGCCTGGGCCATGAAAAACGGGAAAGAGTATGCCCGGATGGTCAATGACGGCAAACCGGTTCCCTTTTTCCTCAAATTCCAGCGCGATTTGGGGTACAGCCTGGTTCTGAGCAAAATTAAAAACCGAATTGCCCCACGGGTCCGCTTTTTCTCCTCCGGCGGCGCGGCGCTTTCTGAAGAAATCGCCTACAGTTTTGAAGCCATGGGCTTGCCGATTTTGCAAGGCTACGGCCTGACCGAAACGTCACCAGTAATTTGCGGAAATTCCCTGCAGGAAAATCGCTATGGCACGGTGGGCAAACCGATGCGCGGCGTTGATGTCAAGATTGCCGAAGATGGCGAAATCCTCGCCCGTGGCCCAAACATCATGCGCGGCTATTACAAACGCCCAGAGGCTACGGCTGAAGTCATGAAAGACGGCTGGTTTCACACCGGGGACATCGGCCATTTTGACGCCGATGGCTATTTGAAGATCACTGACCGCAAGAAAGACCTGTTCAAAACGTCAGGCGGCAAGTATGTTGCGCCGCAACCGATTGAAAACAAGCTCGTTGCATCACACAACATCCAGCAGGCAATTGTGATTGGAAACGAACGCAAATTCCCAGCCGTGATCATCGTGCCTGATTGGGACGTGATTATGGAACTCGTCAAAACCCACGGAATCAAATATAAAGAGCGAACGGAACTGCTCGACCATCCCAAGATCCTGGAGTACTTCCAGAAAGAAGTGGATCGCTTAACGCCGGATCTGGCGAGCTACGAAAAACCGAAAAAAGTTGTGCTTCTGGAACAGGAACTGACCATTGAAGGTGGCGAATTAACGCCGACCCTCAAGGTCAAGCGCCGCGTGGTGGATCTCAAATACAAAGACGTGATTGACAAGATTTACCAGGAGAAATAATACCGGTTCCAGCGAAGGGCTGAGCCTTCAAGCAAGCTGTCCGATTGACCAGAGAATTTGCTCTCAAAAATCGCTATGAAATTGAAAGTTGTCATCCATCAAGCGGAAGAAGGCGGATACTGGGCAGAAGTACCTTCAATCCCAGGATGTGCCACCCAAGGTGAAACATTCGAGGAATTGCTCAACAACCTGTACGAAGCTGTTGAAGGGTGTTTGGCAGTTGATGTGTCGCCATTTCTGACGGATGAGCGTGCCAGGGTCATGGAAATTGCAGTATGAAATCTGTCTCTGGCAAAGAATTTGCCAAAGTCCTTGAACGCCATGGATGGAGTCTGCTCCGAGTTCAGGGAAGTCATCATATCTATGGAAAAGCTGGACTCCCAGTCAGAATTTCAGTTCCAATTCATGGGAATCAGCCTTTGAAAACAGGACTTCTCTGAACCTTATTAAAAGCCGCTGGATTATCTGAATCCGACCTGTAATTTTATTTTTTTGCAAAGGAAGTTGTTCATGAACCGCAAGTTGGAAAAAGCAGCAGTACTAGGAGCCGGAGTTATGGGCGCACAAATTGCCGCTCATCTGGCGAATGCAGGTGTGAGTGTCACCCTGCTCGATATTGTGCCCCCCAGCTTACACCCGGCTGAAGAAGCCGCCGGGTTAACACTGGCCGACCCGAAAGTCCGCAATCGGTTTGCCGCTCAAGCAGTGGAAAACATGCACAAGATGAAGCTGGCACCGTTTTTCACTCGCGAACAGGCGGCGTTGATCCGCACAGGGAACTTTGAAGACCATCTCGAATGGTTGAAAGATGCCGACTGGATCATCGAAGCGATTGTCGAACGACTCGACCTCAAAAAAGCGCTCTATGAGCGCATTGAACCATTCCGCAAACCAGGCAGCCTGATTACCACCAATACCTCGGGGATCCCGATTGGATCGCTTTCGGTTGGACGGTCTGATGATTTCCGCACTAATTTTTTGGGAACGCACTTTTTTAATCCGCCACGCTATATGCATCTGGTGGAAATCATCACTACCCCGGATACCAACCCTGAAGCCGCCTGTTTTTCGGCTGGACTGTGCGACAAAGTCCTTGGCAAAGGGCTGGTCTATGCCAATGACACACCGAACTTTATTGCCAACCGCATCGGGATCTTCGGCATTCTGCAGACGATCAAGGTGATGGTCGAAGGTGGCTATTCGATCACCGAAGTTGACAAAATGAGTGGCCCGGCCATTGGGCGCCCCAAGAGCGCAACGTTCCGCACCGCCGATCTGGCTGGCCTCGACACCACCATGCTGGTTGCGGGGAACGTCTATGACAATGCCCCGCACGATGAATACCGGACGACCTTTGTTGTTCCGGATTTCTTCAAAGATATGGTTGCCCGTAAGTGGCTGGGCGATAAGACCGGACAGGGCTTTTATAAGAAAGTTCAGGGTGCTGGTGGAAGAGAGATTCTGGCGCTCGACTACCAGACGATGGAATATGTCCCACAGCCTAAAGTGAGCTTCCCATCGCTTGAAAATGCCAAAAATATCAGTGATTTGGGCGAACGGCTCCGCACGCTTGTCTATGGCAAGGACCGGGTCGGTGAATTCCTCTGGCCCGTCATCAGCGAAACATTGCTCTATACCGCCCGCCGGATTCCTGAAATTGCCAACGATCCCATCCAGGTGGATAAAGCCATGCGCTGGGGCTTTAACTGGGAAATGGGGCCGTTTGAAATGTGGGATGCCCTGGGCGTTGAAAAAACCGTCAAGAAGCTCCAGGCCGAGGGCCGCGAGATTCCACAACTGGTCCAGGATCTGCTCAACTCAGGTCGCAAGAGCTGGTATGAGTCAGAAAAAGGTGTCACCCGCGTGTTTATGCCGGCGGCCAAGGAACACGTCGAAGTTCCCGACCAGTCAGGCGTGATCGTGCTCAAGGCGCTCAAAGACCGCGAAAAAGTTATCAAGAAGAATTCCGGCGCGACGCTGGTTGACCTTGGCGATGGTGTGGCCTGTCTCGAATTCCACACCAAGATGAACACCATCGGCAGCGACACGGTTTCGATGATGCAACAGGCGGTCAAAGAAGTTGAAAAGAACTTTGAAGGACTCGTCATCAGCAACCAGGCCGACAATTTCTGTGCCGGTGCCAACCTGATGATGGTGATGCTGGCCGTGCAGGAAGGTGAATGGGATGAACTCAACCAGATGATTCGCGCCTTCCAAAACGCCAATATGAATCTGCGGTATTCCGCCAAACCAGTCGTCGTGGCGCCATTTGGCCTGACCCTCGGCGGCGGGTGCGAAATCACACTCCATGCCGACAAAGTGCGGGCGGCAGCGGAAACCTACATCGGGATGGTCGAAGTCGGTGTCGGATTGATCCCAGCCGGCGGCGGCACCAAGGAAATGCTCCTGCGGTCAGCCGACCGGATCAAAGGTTCAGACGCGGATTTGTTCCCTTACATCAAAGACGCGTTTACCAATATTGCCACCGCGAAGGTCGCCACCAACGCCGTTGATGCCCGAAAATTGGGGTATATCCGACCGGGTGACGGCATCAGCATGAATAAAGACCGACTGATTGCCGACGCCAAGGCCACCGTGCTTGGACTCGTCAAAGAAGGCTATCAACAACCGAAACAACGCACCGATATTCCAGCCCTCGGCGAATCAGCACTGGCGGCCTTGAAGCTTGGCGCGCATATGCTGTATCGCGGCGGGTTCGCCAGTGAGCACGACATCAAGATTGCGGGCAAAGTCGCCTATGTGTTGACCGGCGGCGACTTAAATCACCCAACAAAGGTGTCGGAGCAATACCTGCTGGATCTGGAACGCGAAGCTTTCCTGAGCCTGCTTGGCGAACGCAAGACGTTGGAGCGGATTCAATCTCTGCTCAAGACCGGAAAACCAGTCAGAAACTAGAATACGGGGGTCAGGGGTCAGGGGTCAGGGCTTCCGATCAACAGTTTTCTGTGGTCCTTTTTGTCCCTTGTGTCCCTTACGTCGTTTCCCTTCCCCAAAGAGGAGCTGTCATGAAAGAAGCTGTTATTGTATCCGCCGTTCGAACGGCGGTTGGAAAAGCACTCAAAGGCACACTCGCCTATACCCGCCCGGATGATTTTGGCGCAGTATGTTTGAAAGCCGCGATTGATCGCGCCCCCGGTCTGGATCCAAAAGAGATTGAAGACGTCATCATTGGTTGTGCCATGCCCGAAGCTGAGCAGGGAATGAACGTGGCCCGGATCGCGTCATTTCGCGCCGGGCTGCCAAACAGTGTCAGTGCGGTCACGGTCAACCGGTTTTGTTCCTCAGGATTACAGGCCATTGCCTATGCCGCGGAACGAGTCATGGTTGGAAGTTCAGAGGTCATTCTGGCTGGCGGAATCGAAAGCATGTCCTTGATTCCAATGGGCGGTCATAAAATCTCGCCCAACCCGTGGCTGGTTGACAACTACCCGGATGCCTACCTGTCAATGGGCCTGGTTGCCGAACGACTGGCCAAGAACTATGAAATTTCACGTGCCCAACAGGATGAGTTTTCATACCTCAGCCACCAGCGGGCCAGCGCGGCGATTGCGGCTGGAAAGTTCAAAGATGAAATTGTGCCGGTGACCGTCAAGCACACATCGCTCAACGCCAAAGGAAAAAAAGTCGTCACCGAAACCGTCTTCGACACCGATGAAGGTCCACGCGCCGACACCTCGGTTGCCGCACTGGCGAAACTCAAACCAGCATTCCATGCGGCAGGCAGCGTAACTGCGGGAAATTCCTCACAAATGAGTGACGGAGCCGCCGCCTGCATTGTAATGTCATCACAGAAGGCCAAAGCGCTGGGACTCAAACCCCTGGCACGCTTTGTGGCTTACGCCACAGCCGGTGTGCCACCTGAAGATATGGGCATCGGCCCAGTCTATGCGATTCCGAAAGCCCTCAAACTTGCCGGACTGACACTCGACGACATCAAAGTCATTGATTTGAACGAAGCCTTCGCCTCACAGGCGCTTTCAGTGATGAAAGAACTCAACCTTGATCCAGAGCGGGTCAATGTCAATGGCGGCGCGATTGCCCTTGGCCACCCGTTGGGCTGTACGGGGGCCAAACTTACCGCTTCGGTCATCAACGAAGTCAAACGGCGGGGCGGCGGGTATGGAATGGTCACCATGTGTGTCGGCGGCGGAATGGGTGCGGCAGGCATTTTCGAAGTCTTTGCGTGATTTGATCCCTGGTACCTGGTGCTTCGTTCCTGGTTCTTAGCTCTTCATTTGAAAACACCAGGCACCAGGTACCAGTCACCAACATTGTCCAGGGTCCACCAGTTTAGGGTTTGGGGTTTGATTTCAGATTCGAGGATGGTAGGGTGATAGTGAAGCAGAGAGCACGAAAACCATACGGTCTTCACTCAACGTTCCAATAATCCAAATCCCATAACCCTAAAGTTACTTGATTGAACTCATTTTCACGTGAAAGGTGACCGAACGATGATTGTCCCTTCCTTACGAAAACTGATTTTCGCATCTACCCTGACAGCCTTGTGTCTAAGCGCACACTGGATGTTTCCATCTTCGACGCCAGTGCAGGCTGGGGTCATAACTCGTCCCATCCGCCAGGACGATGCAGCCAAAGTACCCGACTATGTGAGTGATATGGGTGGAGTCAAATTTAAAAAACCCGCACCTGACTGGCAAGTATTCGACAGCGGTCCTGAGCTGGTGCAACGAATCGTATGCTTGCCTCCAGGTGATACCCTCAGCAATTTTTCTCCTCGCTTTGTGATTTTAATTTATCCAGCGACGGCGGTCATCGGGGGGATGGAATTTCGACGACAACAGGTCAACACGGTCACATCCGAAGCAAAAGTCAAATTAACTCAATTGAAATTTGAGAATTCATCAGTTGCTGGTAAAGAAGCCGTGCTTTACAGCTACGACCTCGAATTTCAGACACCAATTCACACAGTTGAATATGGTGTGGTCAATCAAGGGAATTTTTACGTCGTCCAGATTGCTGCCACAAGCAGCGAATGGGAAAAGCCTGAATTTACAACCATGATGGACAAAACGCTGAAAAGCGTGAGTTTCGTCAAAATTCCAACCTTGAAGAAGTAACCAGTTCCACTGTCTTCCCCTTCACCCAGGTTTGCTTCCGAAGTGATCTAGCGCGAGAGAGCGTCTTCGGGAGCAGTGGACACGGAAATTGAATGATGACTCATTCAGAACCGCCCTCGTTTTCATAATTTATTGAAGTACAACAAGAAAGGACGTTCACTTATGTCTGCTACCATGCCAGCCGCATCCAAGTCAGAGAAAACATTCGTCAAAGGCGGGAGTTTCCTTATCCAACCCACTGCTCCAGCCGATGTGTTCACCCCAGAAGATTTTACCGAAGAACAACTGATGATCGGCAAGACCACCAATGACTTCATTCAAAACGAAGTCATGCCCTTGCTCCCTCAGCTTGAAAAACAATCCCAAACCCAGAACTTTGACCTGACCGTGTCGCTGATCCGCAAAGCCGGGGAACTTGGCTTGCTGGCAGGTGACATTCCGGCCAAGTACGAAGGATTGGAACTTGACAAAGTGTGCTCCATGTTGATGGCCGAAGGCGTTGGCGTCTCCGGCGGCTTTTCTGTTTCCATTGGTGGCCACACTGGCATTGGCACCTGGCCGATTACCTTCTTTGGCACGCCAGAACAAAAAGCCAAGTACCTGCCCAAACTGGGCACTGGCGAACTGCTCGCCGCCTATGCCCTGTCTGAACCAGGCAGCGGCTCTGATGCCCTGGGTGCGCGCACCCGTGCCGTGCTGAGCGAAGATGGCAAACACTACATTTTGAACGGCAGCAAAATGTGGATCACCAACGCCGGGTTTGCCGATATCTTTATCGTCTTCTGCAAAATTGACGGCGACAAGTTTTCGTGCTTTATCGTCCCGCGTGACTCCGAAGGACTTTCAACTGGGAAAGAAGAAGACAAGATGGGGATTCACAGCTCATCAACCCGGTTGTTGATTTTGGAGAACGTCAAAGTGCCAGTCGAGAATCTCTTAGGCCAAATTGGCAAAGGGCACTTCATCGCATTTAACTGCCTCAATATGGGCCGGTTTAAACTGGGAGCAAGCTGCTGTGGCGCGTCCAAAGCCATCATCAAGCATTCGGTCAAATACAGCTCCGAACGCCATCAATTTGGCAAACCGATTGCCTCGTTTGGTGCGATTAAACACAAACTGTCGGAAATGCTGGTCCAGACATTTGCCACCGAATCCATGGCCTATCGGGCAGCCGGGTTGATTGACCAGCGCCTGACTGGCGTGGATGCCGATGATGTTCAAGAAATCATGGATGGCATCGAAGAATACGCCATTGAATGCTCGATTATGAAAGTCTATGGCTCGGAGGCGATGGACTTCTGTGCTGACGAAGCCGTGCAGATTTTTGGCGGCTACGGGTTCTCAGAAGAATACCCGGTGGCACGCTTCTATCGTGATTCCCGTATCAATCGGATTTTCGAAGGCACCAATGAAATCAACCGGTTGCTGATTCCAGGGATGCTGCTCAAGAAAGCCATGAAGGGCGAACTCCCCTTGATGCAGGCCGTCAAGAAAATCATGGAAGAAGTGATGTCGCTGCCTTCATTTGGGGAAGACGAAGAAGAAACCCTGTTCAGTCTCGAAAACAAGCTGGTTGAAAATGCCAAGAAAGCCGGCCTCTTTGTCGCTGGTGTGGCTGTCCAAAAGTACATGCAGAAGCTCAACGACCAGCAGGAAATCCTGATGGCCATCAGCGATATCACGATGGACATTTATGCGATGGAAAGCATGTTGTTGCGGACGCTCAAGCAGGTCAGCCGGATCGGCGAAGCCAAATCACGCGATATGATTGATGCCACCCGCATCTATATCAACGACGCGATTGGCCGCATCGAGCAAAATGCCCGCCGTGTACTGCCAAGCCTCGCGGAAGGCGATGACCTGCGGATGTACCTGTCGGTGCTCAAACGCTACACCAAGTACACCCCAATCAACACAATCAGCCTGCGTCAGCGCCTGGCCGACCGTGCCCTCGAAACAGGTGGATACATGATCTAGGGTTGCGGGAGTTGTCTCCCCCTGAAATCTGCCTGAACGATACATAAAAATGCCCGGTGGTATTGAGAATATCAGTACCACCGGGCATTTTTTATTCGATCAAATCAAAGAAGCCTTATTCTTTGGTGTCATTCTTTTGTGCCAGTTTCAGAGCTTTATCCGCTTTGGCATCAACCTGATAAAATAAATCTTTTAAATCCTGGACCATTTCACGGACCATCCGCCGGTCAGCTTCGGCATTGTCCGAAAAGTGTTGAAACATCGCCTTCATGAGTTGGCGGTCCAGTTCAGCCTGAACTTTCATTTCCGCCACATCAGCCGTTAAGGCAGCCTGCGATTCTTTCAACAAGTCAATATCAACGCTGAATTTAGCCTGTTGATTGACAATAAATTCCATCGTGCGTTCCATCTCTTCAAAGGTCATTCTTGATTTCTCCATGTTGATCTTCAGCAGGTCATTTTATTCTTCGGCGTCATTCTTGTGTGCCAGTCTCAGGGCTTTATCTGCTTTCACATCAACCTGATAAAACAGACCTTTTAAATCCTGGACCATTTCACGGACCATCCGTCGGTCAGCTTCGGCATTATCCGAAAAGTGTTTAAACATCTCTTTCATGAGCTGGCGGTCCAGTTCAGCCTGAACTTTCATTTCAGCTACATCAACCGTCAGGTTGGCCACGTCTGCGGTCAGTTTGGATTGATTCTCAGTGAGCTGGTCAACTTTGGCTGTTAGTGTTGCCTGTGAATCAAGCAAGAAATTGATTGATCGTTCGATTTGGTCGTTCGTCATTTTGATTTCTCCGCAAACCTTCATTTCAAGCAATTCTCGAAATCAGTCTTTCACATACAATACCCACTGCTCATTTTCACGGCAACCAATTTACCGCGATCATGGTTTTGCCTGATTGACTTCTGCCCGATACCTGTTCTTCATAATTCCACTGAAAATGGGCTTGCCATGCTGGTCTTTTTCCGCTAATCCTATTCGCCCTGCCCTTCACAACTCATTATTCAATATTTCTGGAAAAAACGAATGGGAATTGAGTGTTACCTGCGGCATATCACGCCGCACTGGTTGGAACAACTGACGTCTGACCCCAAGCTGGGGCTTCAATTTGTAACGGCCATCACACCGTTTGTGGCTGAAGATCAATGGAAATCAATGGGGATTGACACCAATGACCCCCAGCAGATTATGGACCACCTCTCAATGTCCGGCCCGGTTTCAGCACCACTCAAACACCACCTGTATGAGAAACAGGCGGTCAAAGCCTACTTAAAACAAACATTTAGAGATGAGTTGCTGCGGGGGAAATTGCTCGATACCCACAATGCCTGGGATGTGATTCACGCGATTTTGTCGGGCACGACCGAACTCACTGGAACGACTCTGGATAAGGTCATTAAGTCGGGCACGAAAATCGGAAATGATGATAATTTTAACTACGGCGCGCCGCATTTCTTGACACCGGCTGAAGTCAAAGCCGTGTACGACGCCATCAGCCCCATCACCAAAACTGAGTTTCGAAGACGGTTCGATGCGCTCTCTGCCGATGAAGCCGAACTCGTCTATGGGTTTGATCAAGACGAGACTGGATTTCAACAAACCTGGAATGTCTTTCGAAAAGTAGTGGACCATTACCGCGAAGCGGCTGAGGAAGGGCTGGCCATGCTCGTTTTCTTTGGCTAACCCCTTCAAATGACAATGACACAATGACAGGGTGACAAGGTGACAAAATGACAAGGTGACAGAGTGATTCGGGTCATTCCAGTCACCTGGTCATTGATCACCTGGTCACCTGGTCACCTGGTCACCCTGTCACCCTGTCACCTTGTCACCCTGTCACCGTGTCATCAGGTCACCTTGTCACCTTGTCACTTTGTCGCCTGAGACAATTCCTTCATTCTGAATTGCGGTATAGGTATCCGTGGGGAGTAATCCAAGCCATGGATCGGAGCTTGGCGTCAGAAAGAGCTCGGCATAAACCCGTTCATTGAGTTCATCCACGTTTTTCCCTCCACCAGCCTGCAGCCAGTCATAAATCTTGGTGTGAAACAGGTATTCGTTGCGGACGGTGTCAAGTGCCACTAATCGTTCAAAGTTTTGAACCATCCGGTCAAAGCGCGCTACGGCAGTGCCGCTTTGGTCTGGGGCATCGGCAATCCCGCATGTTCCGCTGCCTTGCCGGCGGATGAAATGCAGGCTTCGTTCATCAAGTTTGGCATCGGCAAAGTGCAAGCTGGCCAGAGCCTGCCAGGTGTTTTGATCAGTTGCGGCTTCAAGTTCGGCAATATCGGTGATAAAAAAGTTTTTCAGGAGATTGATTTCAACTGCCCGTTTGGTAACCGCCACTGGCGCGGCGTCACGGGCAGTTGGCACTTTGGCGAGAGTTGGAGTTGGGGTTGGGGAGGTCGTTCTCCGGCCCAGATTGGCGGTGAGAACGTCAGGTTTCATCAGGGCCAGTTCTTGATTCCATTTGGTGAGAATTCGTTTTGACTGACGTGAGTAATATTCAT
This sequence comes from Acidobacteriota bacterium, assembly GCA_016208495.1. Classification (NCBI taxonomy): domain Bacteria; kingdom Pseudomonadati; phylum Acidobacteriota; species Acidobacteriota bacterium. The sequence goes on from JACQXX010000078.1 coordinate 17,921, forward strand.
TGAGCAGGGCAGCGCGTTGTTCCAGGCTGATTGCCGGGTCAGAAGCCAGCAAGGCAGCAACATGGGCTGGTTTCAATCCCCGAAGAAACGTTTGCGGACCGTACAATCCCGGCAGCGCATCAACCACACGTCCTTCAGAATCAAGCACATAGTGGATGCTGTTTCCGGTAATTGTCCGCTCCATTTTGCGACCATCGCCGAAATCTATCGTGACTTTCGGCACGGGACGAACTGACTTCCAGTGGAGGACAAATCGCTGGCGCAAAAATTCGGACACGTCAGCATTGGCATACAGAATCGTGCGAAAAAACCGGCTATTGGCACAACTCAATTCTTCGTCCAGATTGCCAAGCAGCCGAAGCGACAAAATTGGCTTGCCGCTGGCTCTGGCGGCAGCTTTTGCGGCTTCAAAATCGGTATACCAGTATAACTGTGAGGTGTAACAGTTGCGTTGTTTGCCAACCGCGTCCAGCGCCTGGCTGATTCGTTCCCAGGCCGGAGTTGATGGAGCATCAGTCATCAGTAAATGGCGATTGATCTCGGCCCGATGGGCATCAATGAGAGCATCAAGCCCTGCAGGTCCAGCTTCTCGCAAGGCAGCAATTGCCGTATTTGCTTCAGATTGATTTTCTGAAATTGCCTGATGAGCAAGTATTTCCAGCCGTTCAGTTGCACAAGCAGCGGTGGTGCCCACACCAACAAAGAAAAGGATAAACAGTCCAAAGCACAGGACCCGAAAATTCATAGATTTTTTTCTCCGAAGGAATTTGGCGAAGCAATGAGGGACAGGCTGGAAACTTCGCGTTGTGATGCAGACTCACACGCGGCTTTGCCAAAAAGTTCGTGAAAATTTTCCCTTCTGGTCAGGACTGTACTATGATCGCGCCTTTTATTCTGGAAAGTGAATAATGAACCCTCCATGTCTCTTTTTGAAGCCATTCTCCTTGGGATCATCCAGGGCCTGACGGAATTTCTCCCCATCAGCAGTACTGCCCATCTGGTGATTGCGATCAAACTGTTGCATCTTGATACCAGATTTTCTCCCGAACAACTGACAGCGTTTGAAGCTGTGATCCAGCTTGGCACACTGGCTGCGGTTTTGATCTATTTCGCCAAAGACCTGAAAACCATCACGGCGGCTTTTTTCATTGACCACCTGACCTACTTTCAGGGAAAACGTGAATCGGGGCAACCCGCGCTTGGTCCATCAGCCTGGCTCGGCTGGTACATCGCAATTGGAACCATGCCGATTGTGGTGATTGGGCTCTCGTTTAAAAAACAGATTGAAGGCACACTCACTAAAAACCTGTATGTGATCGCCGGTGCGATGGTCGGGCTGGCGATCATCCTGGCAATTGCGGAGATGGTTGGAAAGCGCCAGCGGTCAGTGGAACACCTCACCTGGATTGATGCTGTCCTGATTGGATTGGCCCAGGCTTGTGCGTTGATTCCTGGCGCGTCACGGTCTGGAACCACGATTACGGCCAGTCTTTTCCTGGGGCTCAATCGAGAGTCGGCGGCCCGATTCTCGTTTCTGCTTTCGATTCCAGCCGTTCTGGCCGCTGGGCTGCTTCAGTTCGTCAAAGAATATAAATACCTGGATCGCGACACCCTGATTGCGGTGGCGGTTTCAACGCTTGTCTCCGGGATCAGCGGCTATGCGGCAATTGCCTTTTTGATTCGATATTTGAAAACCCATACCACGATTGTCTTTATTGCCTATCGGATTTTGGTCGGAGCTGGAATTTTCTTACTCCTGGCACTGAAAATAATTCCGCCAATTTAGATTTGACAAGCGCAGGGTCGGTGCCTATCATAGCTTGCTTTCCACAATGATCTTTTGGGGCAGTAGCTCAGTTGGCAGAGCGCCGCGTTCGCAATGCGGAGGTCAGGGGTTCGACCCCCCTCTGCTCCATTCAAAGCAAAAAATAAAAAACCAGCTCATGTGAGCTGGTTTTTTATTTTCCCATTTTTTAACGCTCAACCCATTTTCTTCAGCCCCAAGCTTGCCAGCCTTCAGCCCCTTGCTTTTTTAAGGTACCGGCATCAACGCATAGCCGCTTCCGCCCTTGCTGAGTTGAAACTGGTGCGAGATGTTTTGCTGGGGCAGGATATCAAGCACATAGGACGCATCTTTCTTTAAGGTTGAGAATTCCCACCCTTTGCGATTCAAAATCACCAGACATCCATTGACCTGCACATCAAAGTCGCTGACTGATCCATCAAACCGAACCTGAGCCACCGGTAAATCCTGAAATTCAGCCCGTTGTTCAGCCGTGACCGTCACCTGGGGATAAGTCTTTCGAATATTTTTCATTAAGTCAGCCAGAGGCTGGAGTTTGCCTTTGTAGACCGTAAACATGACCGCTTTGGCCTCAGCCCCACTTCCTTGCTCCAGCGATACACAAATTGCGGTATTGATACTGGCGAGCATCACTTCATTTCCACCCGACGACCCACCCATCGGCATTGAAGACAACATCGAGGTGGTTGAGTTTCGCTCAACCGTGTAGATATACCCCAGTTTGACTCGATTGAGGGTCTTGTCAATTGTGGCCAGAACCCGATTACTGTCTTTCTGCAACACCAGATCAACCGCTCCATCAGCCCGGTAATTGAGTGAAATTTTGTTTTCTTTGAGGAACTGACCGATTCCAGGTTGACGATCAAGGGAGCAGGGAAAAGCCGTGGGCAGGCCGTCTTTATAGAGCAGTTTCGTTGCTTCCTCACTTACCTTCTTGAGATCTTGTGCCCAAACAGGAGTGGCCCAAACACCGCAGAAAAGAACCACAAAACACAACGCGACACGGGAAACAAAGCGGAGACCTGGCATAGATCAACCTCCTTCGGCGAAATCCATAACGGCAGGATATGGTGTGAATGTGTGAGGGGTTGGTGCGATTAGAATTGAATCAATCGTGAGGGAATCGTGGGTTGACCACGGACGACATTATTGCCTGTTTGCTATCAGGTTGTCTAGTCAACAACTTCAAAAATCTGGAGAAAAACTGAAAAAACCTAACTGTGTCATTTATATACAGGCTTGCGTTTCGCCAGAAGGGAACTATAATTATCCCGATCCACACACCTTTTAACCACGTTCCAGGGTTACTCCAGAAATCAGCTTTAAATCAATTCCAACGTCCAACTGGAGGGCCTCAGCTTCACCACGTTGCCGAAGTTGCATAAAGTTCAAGCCAAATTTACACCTGTTTGGTAACTACACGCTCTTTTTCGCGACGCAAGCTGAGCTTCTTTCCAGTCAACATCTTCTTCAACGTGCGCGGTGGGCGCCTCACTTCTACCCACAGTTCACAACCAGGTTGGCCGAAAAGAAGCACTGGACTGCGTCGAGTTTACCCGCGGTTGTACCGGTTCATTTGGTCTGGGCGTTTTGACCGGGCAATCATTAGCGGAATTTATTAAAAGGGCCTTATCAATCAATTAAAGGCCCACATCCAACCCAGGAAGGGACTCTCTGTATGAGTAACTGGAAAGGGAACTTACTCCATTTCATCGCTGCTGCGTTTTTGATTACGTTGGCAGCAGTCGCTCCAACGTTGGCGCAGGCACGTGCCACCGGTGGGGCAATCGAAGGAACCGTGACGGATCCAACCGGCGCCGTGGTGGCCGGGGCCACCGTCACGGTCAAGAACATTCAAAACGGTTTGGAGCGTGAAGTTACAACCGCCGAAGATGGGGTGTACCGGATCCCGGCACTTGATGTCGGAACCTATGATATCTCGATCAAAGTGGAGGGCTTTGCACCTCAAACCGTCCGCACTGAATTGTTGATTGGAAGAACTTCCGTGGTCAACTTTTCACTGACGGTTGGTTCATCAGGTGGGGAAATCATCAATGTCACCGCCGACGCGGCATCAATTGTTGAAACCACCCGCACCCAGCAATCAGCCAACGTCAATGATCGAGCTATCCGCGAACTGCCGGTCAATGGTCGTAACTTTCTGGAATTCGTACGCTTAACACCAGGTGTGAACACCGACCCACGTGGCGGTGACATTTCCTTTGGGGGGTTACGCGGAACGGCCAACAGTCTGCTCATTGATGGGGCTGACAACAACAACACCTTCTTTGGACAGACGATTGGACGCACCGGGTCTGGGCGTGGTCCCTACCAGTTCAGCCAGAGCTCGGTCCGTGAATTTCAGGTCAACACTAACTCCTTCTCGGCTGAATTTGGTCGCGCGGGCGGAGCGGTGATCAATGTGGTGACCAAGTCCGGCACCAATGAATTTCACGGTGATGCCAATATCTACTTTCGTGACCGCTCGCTCAATGCTGAGGAATCAATTGCCAAAGCCAACCGCCGCCCCAAACCACGCAACCGGATTTATCAATTCGGTGGCACGCTGGGCGGGCCAATTGCGAAAGATCGGGCATTTTTCTTCTTCAACTATGATGGACAACGCAACACCGAACCACAACCGGTGATTCTTGGGGTGGCGCCACCGTCCGACCCGGTCTCTCAGGCAGTTGCCAACCAGTTGCGAGCCTTCACGGGCAACTATGACCGCAAATTTGACCAGGATGTGTTCATCGGAAAAGTTGACTGGCGGATCAATGACAAGAACCAGTATTCGGTTCGATACAACCGTCAGAACTTCACGGGGACCAACCTGGAAAATTCAGGTCCACAAAGCGCGCTTGAACACACCGGAAATTCACTGGTGACCACCGATACGTTAACCAATCAGTTGACCACCATCGTGAAGCCGAATCTGATTAATGAATTGCGAGTGCTCTTCTCTCGCGATAAAGAACCTGGTGCGTCCAACAGCACCAACCCGGAAGCTGACATTCGCCAGGGTGGTATTCCAATTCTGGCGATTGGGCGCAACAACTTCAGTCCGCGTGAAACGACTGAAAAGCGGTTTCAGGTTATTGACACCATGTCATATCTGCGTGGTGCCCATAATATGAAATTTGGTGTGGATGTCGTCGTCAACCGAATCTTCAACTTCTTCCCCGGTTTGTTTAGCGGGGTGTATAGCTTCACCAGCTATGCCGATTTCGCTGACGGTAAACCCGGTGGCGGATATCGCCAGGCATTTGCCGGTGAAGGTACCGATGGCCCAATTTCACGGCCAAACAGCAATGAATTTGCCGCTTTTTTCCAGGATGACTGGTCAGTGACCCCACGGTTGAAGTTTTACCTGGGCGTTCGGTATGACGTTCAGCGCAAATCGGAACCGCCCATTGCCAACTCAGACCCTCAACTCGCGGCATTTAATATTTCAACCAAGGGCATCAACCAGGATACCAATAACTTTGCCCCACGTCTCGGCTTTGCCTGGCAACCCTTTGATGATGGTGGCAAAACGGTTATCCGTGGCGGGTATGGCATTTTTTATGGTCGCACGCCGTCAATTATGCTGGGAACAGCCCACACCCAAAATGGAATCAGCGTCCGGACATTGAGCTTTAGTGGTGATAATGTGCCGTCCTACCCAGGGAATTTTACGACACCGCCAACGACAGGCGTGCCGGCAACACCATCGCTGTATTTCTTTGCCAAAGATTATGTTGACCCAATGATTCACCAGGGAAGTTTTGGCATTGAACGTGAATTGACCAAAGACCTGTCACTGTCAGTGTCATGGTTGATGGTGCGCGGCGTGCGTCAATCCCGAAGCCGTGATATCAACTTCAGCGCCCCGGTATCACAACTGGTCAACGTCCGAACCAGTACTGCAATCAATTTTGCCAACGGTCAGCCGTTGGGAACCTTGACCGGAACACTGTTTATTCCACGCTATGGAGCTCGCCCAGCCACCCGGTTTGATCGCCTGACGCAGTTTGAAAGCACTGGCGATTCGATCTATCACGGGCTGGTGGTCGCGCTCAACAAACGCTTTAGCCAGAACTTCCAGGGATTGATTTCCTACACCTGGTCACACGCAATTGATAACAAACCGGACCAGACTTCAGTTGTGGTTGGGGTGGATGATTTCAAAAATCAGGAAGATCCGCTCAATACTGCGGCTGAACGTGGCGATGGGGAGTCAGACACCCGTCATCGGTTTGTGTTGAGCTACTCGTGGGATCTGGCCTATGCCCGCAACTTGAGCAACCCGGTTGCCAAAGCAATTCTCGATGGATGGTCATTGAGCGGAATCCTGACGGCAACTTCAGGCCGCCCATATTCAGCCACCGTCGGAGGTGATTTGAATGGCGACCGCAACGCCCGTACTGACCGGGCCCCAGGGTTTAGCCGCAATACGTTTACAACCGATAACTTTGTGAATGTTGATATGCGTCTGACTCGAACCATCAACCTGACGGAAAAGTATCGCCTCCAGTTCTTTGCTGAAGGCTTTAACTTGTTCAATCGATTTAACGTCGGTACCGTCAACACCAACCGGCTGCTGTTTGCCGTGATTCAAGGCACGCCAACCGTGGCGCCAAACAGCACTTTTGGTCAACCACTCACCAGCCTCGGCGCTCGCCAGTTCCAACTGGCCGCCCGGTTTGTGTTTTAAAGACAAGTTCGTAGTCAGTAGTCAGTAGTCAGTAGTTCACGAAGCTGTTTTTTCGAATTACGAAGCTACCTTAAAAAATACAGCCTGCTGATTTCAAATTTGGATGACTCTCAAAGCAAAATGCCAGCTATCCATGAAAAAGGAAGCTGGCATTTTGTTTTTCCCAGTGAGTGGTCATGAAAAAACCTAGCCTTGTCACTAAAATGTCAGGATAAATCATTCAAATAGAACTATATGTGCTTGACTAACAATTCTAAACCCTAACATTTGACTACTGACTACTGACCACTGACTAACGCCTCTTACAAATATCCCGCCAGGCATTGATCCCGCTCAAGGTACAGGCCATTGTTCCCTGCCCCGGAAACGTGGTATCCCCAACCAGCCAAAAATCTTTTAATCCGATATCCGATGAAATCGCCAGCAAGTTGCTGTTGGTCAACTGAGTTCGCAATCCGCCAACCATCCCTCGTTCACGACTGGTGTAGTTTTCAAAGGTAATCGGCGTTCCAGGAAGCACAACTTCCAATCCACGATCAATATCTGGAAAAGCCTTTCGGACGGCGGTCAGGGTGTGTTTGGTCAATGCCTGTTTGCGCTGGATGTAATCTTCGAGTGAAAGATTATACCAGGTACTGACTTCCGTATGGGTTGAGACGACGAGTGTTTGTTTCCCGGCTGGGGCTGAACGGAGATCACCTGATTCACTCAGCGAGAGAAAACAACTATTGGCATCCTTGAACGGCTCGCCATAGCGTTGCAGCACCTGATGATTGAGGGCACTTCCTGAGGGAATAACCGACTCGTCAACTCCGAGATACAGGGTAAAGGCGCCCCAACCAATGTCAGCCTTTTTTAATGCATGTGGAAAAGTGGAAGGAAGATCAGCTTTGACGAGTTGAGGGACGTTCCAAATCGGAATGTTGGCAACCACCTTTTTCGCTTCAACAATCAGCCCTTCGCGGGTTTTCACCACATATCCACTTTGAGGCTGAGGCACGATTTCAGTGACTTTCTGGCGAAATTTGATGGTGCCGCCCAGGCTTCGATACGCCTCCGACAGGGTTCGGACCAGTGTTTTCATCCCACCTTTTGCCCGCCGAATCCCATGCCGATACAGATCAATGCCAGCGGCAGCATTATAAAACGGAGCACGATCTGTGGTTTCTTGAGTGGTAATCAGAAGCAATCCATCCAGAAAGGCTCGAAGTTCCCGGTGGTCGCTCAATTGATGGCGGCGCAAAATGTCACCAAAGGTGGAGATTACCGTTGGAAGAAGCCACACCACATCGGGTGAAACCAGCCGAAGATTGGAAATCAGATCTCCAATGCCTCGAATTGGCAATACTGGTTGTTTTGCGGTCATTCGCCAGAGCACATCAGCCGTGGTATCCACCTGTTCCCAAAAGGTCGCCAGTCGGCGGGCTTCGTCAGGTGTGCGGGCAAATTGATCAATTCGTTCGCGTTCCCATTTCCCTTGATCGTGCCACAAATTCACGGTTCGGTCAGGAAGATGAACTGTCACGCACTCAATCAATGTAGATTCAGGTGCTACTACCCCAAGCTGTTGAAATACATAGGAATGCAGCCCCTCTGGATCAAGTCCGATGATGACGGTGGCTCCCGCATCGAACGTATATCCCTTGTGAAAAAAATATCCGGCGCAGCCACCAACTTTATCGTGGGCTTCAAGCAAAAGCGTTTGAATTCCTTCTTTCTGAAGCAAAGCCGCCGTCGTTAACCCGGCTATGCCGGCGCCAACCACCACAACTTCATATTTTGGAATGGAACTGAGGACAGATTCAGTCATGGGGGCGATACTAGCATTCTGTTTTTTCTACCCACTACGACCTCTCCCGAAATTCTCGCGAACTTCACTCAGGCAAACAAAAGCGCGGGGCAGAACTGTCTACCCCGCGCCTGAGAGTATTTTGTACCAGGGCTCAACCCTGTATCCAGAGTTACTTAATTCGCTTCGCGGGCATATTCCGTCCGCCTTGATGGAGAATCACCTGATTGACCTTCCCGTCAGCATCTTTGACGAAGGTCAGTTGAGCATCCACGACTTTCAGGAAAAATTTGGTTTCGGATTCAGGGAAAATCTCTAACTGCTGTTGTCCGGTGGCCTGGGTCAACAGTTTGCCGCCGTCTCGTGTCACGGTCAGCACAAAGCCGGGTGCCAGTTCATATTCACCGACATACGCATCATAGATGGCTGGATCAACTTTGGCGACTTCCCGCTCTTTCGGAACCGGTTGGTCAGTCTTGACCGCTGGTTCTTCACCTTTTTCATCAATTTTGATCATTTTGACGATCTTCCCGGCTTCATCCCGAACAAATTTGAGTACCGTGAACGAGTTTTTATAAAAAACTTCATTGTCAGAAGCTGGGGAAATTTCCATTTTTTGCCCGCCAGTGCGTTGGGCATACAGTTGATTTCCCTGGCGGGTGATAGTTCGCGTGGCACTGTTTGAAATCTGGTACACGCCAACGAATTCATCCAGCTTTTTAGCATCCAGTGTGATCGCCGTGTATTCCTTGTACGGTTTGCCGATGAGATGCGCGGCAACCTTACGGGTCACAAAAGAAGGGTCTACTTCAGCACTATCCGAATTGGTCAGAATGGCAATGAAAATATTTTGCTTAGGTAGCCAGTACGCCATCGTGACAAACCCATTGATGCCTCCACCATGCTGAATCACCTCTTCACCGTGAAGTTGCTCAAGCTCCAGTCCATAGCCATAGGTCGTCGGCTTTTCATTACTGAGAACATAAGGTGTAAATGCCCGTTTCCATGTAGCTGGTTTAAGCAGTTTTCCAGACGCCATGGCACGGTTCCAGATGGCCAGATCATCAACATTTGACAATAAGGCCCCTGCCGCATAGGGCAACGTCATGCTCATGGGGGCGGAATAGGTAAATTCTTTGCCACCACCAGAATGACCCAGTGCACGATTTGGAACAGATGCTTCTTCAGTCCCATAAAAGGAATGCTTCATTCCCAATGGTTTAAAGATATGGTCGTGGACATATTGCCCATAGGACTTGCCAGAAACCTTTTCGATGATAACCCCAAGCAACACATAGCCTGAGTTGTTGTATCGCCACTCAGTGCCGGGGTCGAAATCCATCGGCTCATTCTTAAAAAAATCAACCAGTTCAATCGGGGTCGTATCTTGCTGCATTTTTGCGCGAAATCCCCCCATCCCGGTGTAGCTCTTAATCCCAGAAGTATGGGTCAACAAATGTTCAATGGTGATTTTTTTCCCACGAGTGGGGTACTCTGGAAGAAATTTGGTAATTTCGTCATCCAGTGAAATTTTTCCCTGTTCAACCAGCAACAGGATTCCAGCCGCTGTAAACTGCTTGGTGATTGACCCCAGTCTGAAAATCATATCTGGTTGAACCGGGACCTTCTTTTCAACATCCGCCAAACCATATCCTTTTCGGAAAAGAACTTTCCCATCTTTGGAAATAAGAACAGCCGCACCCGGTGTATTGGCTGGATACACTTCCGACAGAATTTTATCAATTTTTGCAATAACTTCTGGTGTTGCAGCAACTGTGGCACTGGCAGTCAGCTTTTCTTTTTGAACATAAGCAAATGTTGGGGCAGTGCCTCCAATCAAAAGGACTGTGGACAACACGCCTGCGCCCAAGAGGCGACCTGGATTCCTCATGCTTGAAACTCCTTTGTGATGTGAACTGATGGTGATGAATTGGGATTTGTGATGATGGTCGCCATACGGAGCGAAAACCGGTGAGGTTCGCCAGAAATCATGGGGCTGAAAAAACCAGGGCTCAGGGCTGAAGAAGTCGGGCTAGGGGCTCAGGACTAGGGGCTAGGGGCTGAAGACTCGCACGCTCGGAGCAATCGAAGGGATGAAGGATGAAGGATGAAGGATGAGGGATGAAATAAAACCAATTTTTCAGCCTGCTGTCTTCAGCCTCCAGCCCCCAGCCCTGGTTTTTTTTCAGCCCTATTCGCCAGTGATTTCCGGAATGACTTTGAGCAATACATCCACCAGAAAATCAATTTGTTCGGCTGAAATCGCCAGCGGGGGCATGGCCACCACGACATTTCCCAGCGGACGCAAAATCAGCCCAAAATCACGACAGCGGTCCGTCACTTGATAGCCCATTTTGAGTTCTACCGGATAGGGGTTCCCAGTGGCTTTATTGTCGGTCAGTTCAATTCCAATCATCAGCCCACGCTGACGGATATCACCAACGTGGGGCAACTGTGCCACCGATTCCAGCCGTCGGGCAAAATGGGCGGCCATATGATTGACGTGGGCGAGAACATTGTTTTTTTCAAAGAGTTCCAGGTTTGTCAGCGCTGCAACACAGGCAAGCGGATTTCCAGTGTAAGTATGCCCGTGAAAGAATGTTTTAAAGGCGGCGTAATCATCCCAAAACGCACGATAGACTTCATCAGTGGTGATGGTTGCCGCCAGCGGCAGGTACCCTCCGGTTAAACCTTTGGCAAGGCATAAAATGTCAGGGACAACGTGTTCCTGTTCACAGGCAAACATCGTCCCGGTCCGACCAAACCCGGTCGCAACTTCATCACAGATCAATAAAACTTCATATTCATCACATAATTCACGCACACGTTTGAGGAAGCCGGTTGGGTGCGTGAGCATTCCAGCCGCTCCCATCATCAGCGGTTCCAGCACAAACGCAGCAATTTCATGAGCATGCGCCTTGAGAATGGCTTCAACCTCGTGGGCCTGGTTGTCTTGGGGAACAGAAACGCGAAAAGCGTCAAACAGCAACGGACGATACAACTGGTGGAATAATTCAATCCCTCCGACCGAGACCGAACCAAGAGTGTCTCCGTGATACGACTCTCTAACGTGCAGAAATCTGGTTTTCTGGGGGCGTGGGTCAGATCGTTGCTGCCAGTACTGGAAAGCAATTTTCAGGGCGATTTCAACCGCCGTGGACCCAGAATCAGAATAAAAAACTTTGTTGAGTTGACCTGGCGCCAGCTCAGCCAGTTTGGCCGCCAATTCAATTGCCGGAACGTTGGAGAGGCCAAGCAAGGTTGAGTGGGCCACCCGGTCAAGTTGCTCACGGATGGCCTGATCAATTTCAGTCACGTGGTGACCATGGACATTGGTCCACAGACTGCTCACGCCATCCAGGTATTTGCTGCCTTCGACATCAAAGAGATAGCACCCTTCACCGCGTTCGATGATGAGCGGATGAGTGGCATCCCATTCCTTCATTTGGGTAAATGGATGCCAGAGATGGGCTTTGTCGAGTTGTTGGAGGTGCTCCGCCCGAGCACGAAGGTGTTGTACAGAAAGAACCGGAGTCTGTTTGGGGGTCATAACGAATGAAGAATGAAGGAGTCAGTACCACCTGCGTCAGCGGGTGGGGAAGAATGGAGAAATGAAGAAAAGGGGCAAGGAAACACTGTGAAATGAAAAATTGAGAATGAAGAAAATATATTGGCCAGTGCCAGTCCATCAATCCAACTCTTCATTCTTCATTCTTCATTCTCAAGTCTTCATTCTTCAAGAAACGGATTGCATCCTCAGGGGTGTCAATATCAAGACTTCCCCCAGCAAATGGAATCAGAATAGTTTGATCAAGATTGGCCTGGATGATCTTTTTGGCACCTGTATCACCGCCAAGTGCCAGAAGGAGGGGAAAAAAAGAAGAGGTAAACAAGGCTGGAATGCCCACAGTGTCGGCATACTGTGAGGCAATAATGTTTTTTCGAGTGCGAAAAAACGTGGTGATCAGGTCTGAAAGAAACTGTGTTGATAAAAACGGCTGGTCACAGGGAGCAATGACGACAGCGTCAACCGACCCAAGTTGTGAAAGTGCGGCAATCCCGGTCCGGATCGAAGCGCCCATGCCTTCTTCCCAGGTGGGATTCTCCACCACGTGGATGGCATAGGCATTCAACGTTGGTTTGATGGCTTCGGCCTGAGCCCCAAGCACAACCAGCACGGGGTGGGCGCCAGTACCGAGGGCGCATTCCACTGTATGCTGAAGCAAATTTTGGCTGCCAATCGGTAGCAATTGTTTGGGGTGTCCCAAACGTCGCGACGCGCCGGCAGCCAAAATCAAAATTCCAATCTGTTTGAAATCACTCACCCTGAGTTGGCTCCAATTCGACGGATTGGAAAAATCCCTGATTCACCCAATCCCGAAACCACTGGAAAATCTGCTCTTTCACACCTCGGCTTGAAAAGCGACGCGTGGTGGTAAGAATTGCCTCACCGAGTGGCATGCCCGAAGTCAGAGCAGTGAGCATTTCAAAAGCTGGCCGGGTCAAATCAAACCGCCAGACACTGTATCCACGGCGGCATACAGCCACCCACGTGTCCTGACGTTTGATTTTGGGTCGGTGACTGTTGGAACGCACCGCTTCCAGATAGGCATTCACCGGATAACGATGTGCCAGAGTTTGAAACCCATTGACTGGACGAAATCGGGCAAATTCCCAGGCATCGGCTGGAATATCCTGGATCATTTCCGAGGTCAAAATTGACGAAAGCTCAGCGTCAAACACCTGGGTGACCGCCAGCTCCAGACGTGCCAGATCATAGACGAAGGCTCGATTCGGCACCTGGTCATCGGTTTGGATATATTCGGGAAAGTTGTCACTCAGTCGGTTTAATGTGAAACTGCGGGAAGGAAATTGCTGGACATAGCGGGCGACCAGATCAAAAAAATCATCTTCGCCCAGAAAATGCTCGACCGCAAAAAAATCAGCCGCCAGGGCATCATTCATCCGCAAGAGATACATTCCGCGATAAATGTTGAGGCGTTCCTGTCCGGTCAGGGTTTTTGATGGAAGAATAATCGAAGTGGCTTTTTCTTCTTCAAGTCCTGCACTCTGGCTGGCGGCTTCCATCGCTTCACTGGTCGCACCTGGAAACACAATATAGCTTTGCATCCAGGTCTGGAGCTGGCTTAATGGAACATCAGTCGCCATATCCACCTCCCACGGCCAGAACTGGTTCCGGCAGGTACTGACGGGCTTTTAAGACCTCGGCGTGAACCACGTCAAATTCCGGGATGTCATCATCCCACTCAAGCAAGGTTGCCCGCCCGCCGGTTTTGGCGGTAGCCTGACGATAGAGGGCCCACACTTCGTCAATCACATGGTCGCTGTGGGTGTCGAGAATATGCGTGCCTTTGTTGGTATGTCCGGCCAGGTGATACTGGACGACCCGATCAGCCGGAATGGCGTCAATGTACACAGTTGGATCAAAATTATGGTTAAACGAACTGACGTACACATTGTTGACATCAAGCAGCAGCCCACAATTGGCATCTTCAACCAGCCGTGCCAAAAATTCCCATTCCGGCATTGATGAATCGGCAAATTCAACGTAGGACGATGGATTTTCAAGAACAAGAGGACGTTCAAGCAAGTCGGAAACAATACGCGCCCGCTCAATCGTGTGTTTGAGCGCTTCCTCGGTGTATGGCATCGGTAGCAAGTCGTGGGTATTTCGCCCATGAACGCCAGTCCAGCAAAGGTGGTCTGAAACCCAGGTACTGCCAATCCGATCCGCCAGGGCTTTGAGTTTTTTCAGATAGTCCATATTCAGCGGGTCAGTGCTGCCAATTGACATCGACACGCCGTGCATAATGATTGGATAGCGTTCAGCCACCTGTTCCAGAATGAACATCGGGCGACCGCCGGTTTCCATAAAATTTTCAGAAATGATTTCAAACCAATCAACTGGGGGTTGATTTTCAAGAACGTGGGTAAAATGGACGGTGCGAAGGCCAACCCCGAATCCAAGATCCGGGAAATTCCAACGATTAGGAGTGGTCATAAAACTTCCACCAAGACGAAATGTGGCCGAGGTTTCAGCCTGAGAGACTGTCACCTCGACCACGGAAGAAAAAAGACTTAACTATCGGCTCTTGCAGGATTCTTTGCTCTTGCAGGATTCTTTGCCCTTGCAGGATTCTTTGCTCTTGCAAGATGATTTTTCTACTTTGCAGCCGCCTTTGCCTTTGCAGGAATTTTTGCCGGCGCAGCCGTTGTCGCCGCTCTTGCAGCCGCCTTTGCCCTTGCATTCATTCTTGCCTTTGCATTCGTGAGCGCTCTTGCAGGAGGCTTTTTCTACTTTGCAGCCGCCTTTGCCCTTGCAGGAGTTTTTGCCAGCGCATCCATTGTCGCCGCTCTTGCAGCCGCCCTGCCCTTTGCATTCATTGTAGAAACTCTCTACGCTTCATAGTTACTCCCTAAATATGTGTGGTTTAGAATTAAATTGCGGCTTTGGTGCCGCTATTGGTAAAACAAATTGGGGAACTGAGTCGCCAGGTCTTTGTAATTGATGGGAAGACAAGGCGAGTTCTCCCAAAGGTATTTTGATGGTTTTGCTGCAACGGCCATTCCCGCTGTCGGGAAAATATGTCCAGATTGCCTCAACACAACTCGCAGGTTTTCAAAGATCATGCAGCGTGACCTTTTTAATATGCGGTGGATGGGTGATGTGAGGAGGTACAATCTGTTTGATTTGACGCGGGGCCTGTAATTGGATCCAAAGCTCACATCACTCTAGCCCAGAGCGCTTCAACTTTCAACCAAAAGCAAATTCACTTTCTTGCTCCTGGTTCAGGACTTTTCAGCATTGGGCTTATTTTTTTGATTTGGAATATCTGGCAGTGAAACTGACTGGCCTTTACGGCCTGGTTTTTCAACTTGGATGTTGAGGAACCATTTTTTTCTGAGTTCAAGTCAAGGAGCTTTTGGGGTTGATGCGCATCAGACAAATCCTGTGATACAACTTTTTATTTCTCCCAAAAGAAAAAATTCCTGCTTTTTTCAGTTTCAGAACACACTCTGGGGTTCAACTCGCTCGTGGAACCGTCTACAATTTGCCGGTTTCATTCTGCGTCAATATCAATTCACTCATCTACCCTTACTACGGATTCCCATGATTCCTACATTGTTGAATGGTGCTGTTTTGCTTGATAAGCCAATGGGTATTACGTCCCACGATGTCGTGGCCCGTCTCCGCTATGTATTGCGGACCAAGCGCATTGGACACACCGGAACATTAGACCCATTTGCCACCGGGTTGCTGATTCTCTGTGTTGGTTCAAGTACCCGATTGTCCCAATTTTTGACGGGCAAAGACAAAACCTACCAGGCCACCATGCGGCTGGGGTTTGCCACTGATACCCAGGATTACACCGGCAAACCGCTTTCCGAGCCCAATTCAGTCGAAGTTGTCACCGAAGACAACTTGCGTGAGGCCATGCAGCATTATACTGGCGATTATGCCCAGGTACCGCCGATGTATTCAGCCAAAAAAGTTGATGGTATTTCATTGCATCGGCTTGCCCGCCAGGGACAGGTCGTCTTTCGCTCAACGGCACCTGTCAAGATTTATGAACTCACCCTGAACCCGGATGAACAGGGCAATGCCATCCGGCACAATGAAACCGGCACGGTTGATGTTGATTTTACAGTTTCCTGCTCGGCTGGCACCTACATTCGAACCCTGGCTCACGACATTGGTCAGCATCTTGGGTGCGGGGCGCACCTGACAGCACTCCGACGAACGCGGGTTGGCCCGTTCACGATTGATCAGGCAACCACGATTGAACAACTGGCCGGGCTTCCCATGGAACAAATCCGGGCCAGCCTGTTGAAACCAGTTGAACTGCTCAAAGATTGGAAATTGTTCCAGGTGTCAGTCACCGACCATCTGAAATTTGTACAGGGACAGGCAATTCCGCTCGATATTTCCGGGCTGGATCCCATTTCGGAAGAATCAGATCTGCTGGTGGGGATTTGCACTGAAAACAATGACCTGCTCGGAATTGCCCGGCTTGATGCGAAAGGGAAAGCCCGACCGCAGGTTGTTTTTAACGAATAAGTTGCAGGTATTTCACACTCATAAGGAACCAGGCAATGATGTTCAAATTGGCCGGCACATTACTTCTGTGTCTACTCTGGACAAGCATCAGTTGGGGGCAAAATTCGATTGAAAAATTCCGCTATCAACCCAAAAAGGTTCCGGTTGGAACCGTTCTGCACTATGTCAAAACCAATGTGGACGGCTCGCATCCAGAAAATATCGTGCTCTATATTGCCGCCCCGGACCGCCTGGAATCATTTAAATACAAAAGCCCCGGCACTCGCTCGGCCCTGGTCAAAGCCACGATGGACTGGGACCTGTATTGTGCCAAATACCTGGAATCGTGGCAGATGTTTCCCGATGGAAAACAGCTCTTGCTGGCAGTTTTGAACTATTCCCATCCTGAAAAAACGGTTGAGGCTGATATCAAGCCTTTAAATCGCACCCCCGATAAAGTCACCATCCAGACCCTGCCCTTTCACATGTACAACTTTGACCTGTCCAGCCTGAATGTGACCTTTGCCCATTTGATTGACCTCAAAGGCACGTTCACGATTGGGTTGATTGACCCGACGTTTCAGGACGAAGGCCCGGTGATTCGGTATCGCGGGGATGTTGAAGTCAGCTTTGTCAAAATTGAAAGACGGAACCGAACGACCTGTCTCAAGTATCGAATTGACGGCCCCGGACTCGACAACAAAGGTGGTTTTATCTGGGTCAATCAGGCTAAAGGCTATGTTGAAGACATGGAAATTGCGACGCCTGACAATCCAGAATGGAAAAGCTTTAAGTTTCGCTTGCGCCAAAGCCGTCAGATGACCCCGACCGCCTGGCAAGCTTTCATCAAAAAACAGCTTGGGGTAAAGTAAAGTCAGTTTGTAGTCAGTAGTCAGTAGTCAGTAGTTCACTAAGTTTATTTGATTGAATTACTTGACGGTTTTCTAATCCGAGCGCTTCAGTGCAAATGGGATAAGCCGCTTTTCATCTTTCACCCAGCACGTTCAGGCATGTACCTCATTGACGGAAATAACTTTGCTCGCCGAAAGGCACAGGATTTTACCTACGAGGCCAAACGCGAACTCCTCACCCAGTTGGCCCAGTTCGCCCGCCTGCGCCGGGTCCGGGTATGTGTGGTTTTTGATGGCATACCGGATCGGCATTTGCCCGATGGATCATCTTTCCAAAGTGTCAAGATCCACTTTGCCCAGAGTGGAAATACGGCTGACGGATACATTCGCAAAATGCTCGAACAATCTCGAACGCCGCGCGACTTTACGATTGTGACCAATGATCGTGAATTGCAGATGGGTGCGCGCATTCGTCAGGCCAAAGTGGTCAGCGTGCCTGAATTTCGGGCACAACTGGAAACGGCCATTCTCGAATCCACCGCACTCCACACCGAAGCCAAACCCACGACCCGCAAGGATGATGTCAGCCACTGGTTACGATATTTTGGTGTTCCCGCTGATGAGATTGAGCCCGAAGTTGATGATGAACAATTGTTTACCCGCGAGTTTACGCAACCCACACCCAATCGCGGCAAGGGAAAAGCCGTAAAAAAACGCTAACCGTACCTGCCTCCTCGGAATTCAAATGCTTATGACACGGAAATATCTGATTGGATGGATGCTTGGAAGCCTGCTGGTGCTGGCCTGCAGCGGGTTGGTCTCGGCAGACCGACTGCTTGGCTCACGTGAAGCCCGCGAAGCACTGGCCAAATTAACCGGGATTGCCTATCCGACCAAACAGATTCGCATTCGAAAAGTCATTCCTGGCTTTTCATCCACCGATGCCATTGTGGAAGCCGAAATTGAAGCCACGTTTAAATTCACCCGAACCCAGGGTCAGTGGCAACCAACCGAAGTCCGCATTGGCGACCAGCAATGGCAATCACTCCCCGAACTCACCGCCGCCCTCGCCAAAGCCCAGCGTGATCATACGGAAGCTGACCTCAACCTGCTGGCAACCAGCCTTGAACTGTATCGTGCCAAACAGGGAGGCTATGTCACAGCACCCGATATTGTGCAATTGACCAATGTCCTGGCACCTGAATATTTGCCCAGGCTGGTCAGGCGTGACGGATGGAACCGACAGTTGATGTACCAGGGAACTTCAAGTTCGTTTCGGCTGCAATCCGTAGGACCAGATGGAAAGGCCAACACCCAGGATGATGTCATTATTGCCCGTCCCTGAAGAATGAAGAATGAAAAATTGAGAATGAAGAGAATTGACCTGTGACAGGCAATGTGGAAATTGCTTCAAGTACTGTTTCCTTTGATCAAAAACCAATAGAAAGAACTATTTAATACTATGAGTGCTTCAAAGAGCCTGCTTGGCAAAAAGAAAAAAAACGTTAAATCGCAACCAGTTGAATCAACCCCTTCCACCGACACGCTTCGCAGTAAACTGGTGGATCTTGGGGTCGCAGAAGATGCCGAAATCCGTGATCATTCAGGTGAATCGGAAAAAATGTCTGAGGTATTACTGGCGTTTGCCTCTCCGTTGCTGGGTCAGATTCGAACCAAAAAAGATTTTGACGCGGCACTTGATCTGGCAATTTTGAGCTGGAATATGACACTGGTCTCCGACGAATTACGTGAGGGATCATTCAACAAAATCATTGCTTCATATTTGCCAATCTATCAACCCAAAATACGCACAATGATCGAAATGATGATTGAGCGGAAGAATACTCATTTTGCTGATAACAAGCGCTTTATCGTCACCTACCAGGTTGTCGGATCAGGTCGGTCCCGCCGACTTTCCGTTGTCTCCAAACCATCACCGACTGCTGAAGAAGAAACTATGAAGAATGAAGAATGAAGAACGAAGAATTGAGAATGAAGAATTAAGAATGAAGAATTAAGAATCGTTGATGCCTGGTGCTTGGAAATCAATACCTTCCAGTCACCAAGAACCAGGACCTATAGCAGTTCTTAAATGAACGAATGACAAATATGTCTTTGAAGTCCTGTGGATGCAAGAAATGTGTGTACTGCGTTCACCTGAAAACTGCTATAAGAACCAGGAACCAGATAATTTCTTCATTCTTCACTCTCAATTCTTCATTCTTCATTCTCAATTCTTCATTCTCAATTCTTCCGACTTCATTCCCCACTGGAACTCACATGATCGTTTCACTCATCCTCACCTGGGTATTGCTCATTGGACTTGGCGGCATTGGGTTGCTACTCCTTCGGGCTGCCTGGAAACGGCCTCCGCAGGCTGAATCCCTTCCAGAATCACTCAAAGGAACCAATGTGGGATTGCGGCTGGCACTGGGAGTGTTTGTGGTGATCTGTCTTGCCGTCATAGGATTTCACACCTACTGGGCGCTAATTGCTCCGAGAAGCAATCCCCAATATTCAACGCTCAAAGATGCCCGCGACCAGCGATTGCGGCGACAGACCGAAGCCTCACTCCGGGGCTGGGTGTTTGACCGCAGTCGCCTGCCGGAAAAGGCACTCTGCCGGTACAAACTGGTTGGAGGGCGAGTCTACCGCGAATATCCGTTGGGCTCATCAGCCGCGCATCTGCTTGGCTACACAAGCTTTGTGCGCGGAGATTCCGGGATTGAACGGGCTTTTGAAAAAAAATTGACCGAGCCGGCTAAATTGATCAATTCCCTGCTTTCAACCGCACCTGTGGGCTCTGACTTGATGCTTTCGCTTGATGCCGACCTGCAACGAACCGCTGGTGATTTGCTCAAAGGGGCACGTGGGGCAATTGTGGTCATCCGCCCACAAACCGGAGAAATCCTGGCCCTGGCCAGCAGTCCCGGTTTTGATCCAACTGACGTCAATAACGAAGCCGCCTGGCAAAAGCTGATTTCAGACACTGATGGCCAGCCGTTTTTGAATCGGGCATTGAACAACTATTACCTGCCCGGTTCAACCTTCAAAACGATTGTCGCCGCCGCCGCCCTTGAAAGCGGCCTGGAACACCAACGCTTTACCTGCACCGGCAGCGGCTACACCCCACCAGCCAGCGGGCGGCCAATCAAAGACGATAAAAACGAAGTTCACGGCTCGGTTGATCTGGCAAAAGCCTTTGAAGTCTCGTGTAATCAATATTTTGCCCAGATGGGTATTGAACTCGGTTACGGACGCCTGGGAGATGTCGCCCGGCGGTTCGGCTTTCATATTGACGATAGCCCCGAATCTGCCCGTCAAAGCCGAACGGTTGACCGGCTCTGGAACAGCGACGGCTCAGAACTGGATAAGTCTTTTGGTGTGGTGGAAAGCCGCATGGTCCTCTCGCCGCGCGTCACGGCCTACGACATCGGCCTGCAATCCATCGGCCAGGGGTTTGATCAGGCAACGGTCCTGCAGATGGCACTTGTGGTCGCCGCAGTCTCCCGCCCGGACGGAATGCGACTGGCACCGGCACTCGAAGCCGAACGCCAGGTGAAACTCCTTGGTCCGGCATTGAATCCATCTGCCGCTAAGGCTTTACAACCATTGATGCGTTCCGTCGTCGAACGTGGAACTGCCAGTCGAGCCTTTCGCGGATGTCGCATCCCAGCCGCCGGCAAAACCGGCACGGCGCAGGTTGCGATTCGGGGCGGGCGTGACATCCGCATTGACGCCTGGTTTATTGGCTTTGCCCCATACGACAATCCGAAAATTGCTTTTGCGGTGGTGGTTGAAGGCGGAGGCTACGGCGGTGAAAAGGCGGCCCCCATCGCCAGAGCACTGATCGAACAGGCAGACCGGTCCGGGCTCTTTAACCTGCGATAGCTGAATATTCTTATTTTCAATATTTTGCATTACTTTACGCTTGAAGGAGAAGTTATAACGCAATGGATCCGAATGTGATTACTATCGTTTCGGGGCTGCCACGCTCTGGAACGTCAATGATGATGAAAATGCTTGAGGCTGGTGGAATCCCAGTCCTGGTTGACAACATTCGTCAGGCTGACGAAGACAACCCCAACGGATACTATGAGTTTGAACTGGTGAAAAAAGTCAAAGACGACACGTCCTGGCTCGATGATGCGGGTGGCAAAGTCGTCAAAATGGTATCAATGTTGCTCAAGGACCTGCCCGCCGGTCAGACCTACAAAATCGTCTTTATGCGCCGCAAGATGGAAGAAATCCTGGCGTCACAAAAGCAGATGCTGGTTCGCAACAACAAACCGACCGACACCATTTCCGATGAGAAAATGGCGGCCCTGTTTGAAAAGCACCTCAAGGAAATCTTCGCCTGGCTTGAAAAGCAATCACACATGCACGTGCTCTATGTGAACTACAACGACATGGTGGTCAACCCACTGCCGTATATTGCTCAAATCAATGACTTTCTGGGGAAAAGACTGGATACTGACAAAATGGCGGGTGTGATTGATAAGAAACTCTACCGGCAGAAGAAATAAAACCATTTAGGGTTCAGGGTTCAGGGTTCAATCACTGAACCAGATTCTCCCCGCAATCAGAAACTGAGACGGATGCAGACTCAATCAAATTTGACGTTCATCAAAAACTGGCGGCTGAGTGGCCGCCAGTTTTATGTTGCAGGTCAGATGTTTGAGGAACTTCCCAGATTACGTGGGGTCTAAACACCTGAAATCCAAATCTTTTCAGGTGGCCTATGATTGAACAATTCGTGCTGTTGTTTCTGCTCCTGGCGTTTGTCTCACTTTTTACCTGGGCACCACTGAATCTCGTTTGTGCGCTCATTGCGCAGAGAAAGAAGCTCCAGAATTATCCCAAACTGGTAAAACATCTCAAAACCGGTCCAACAATTGCCTGTATTACCTTTTTTCTGGTTATCTTCGGCTATCATTTTGGAATGATTGGTGTTTGCCACTCCAAAATGCTTGTTTACATTTATCTGTCGCCCACAAATGAGTGGCCACCTGAACTCAGGCTTCATCTGGTGATGCGCGTTCCGTGTGGCAATGCGGCTGAAGGTCTGATTTACAGTACCTATGGTTCAACAGCAGTGGTTGGAGTCGAGAGTTCAGATCCGAGCGTGAGAGCACGATCTCTTAGAATGTTCCTGAATGTCTATCCCTGGTCAAACGTCTGTAGCCTTGAAGGAAAGCCTAAAGAAATGATTGATCGCTTGAAATCAGACCCAGCACCAGAGGTTCAAGCTGTGATCGAAGAAAACCGGGAATTGATTGAGCAAGTGTGCCGCTGAGGCTGCTTTGAATTGTTGAATTTTTCAGTTCTGTGTTTCAGGGAATAACCTTTTTAGCCATTCAGTAAATGAAATTGCTGTTTCTGTATTGGGCCGGAGTGCCTGGCTGGTTATGGATTGCCCCAGTGGACGCCCAGGTTCATCTTGCCAGGCAAGGTAGGTATGCACGATTGCCTTTGAAAAGTGAGCCTGGATAAACGTAGCAACTCCTTTTGCCTGAGCATTTTCCACAGAATCTTTCGCAACTTGATGTGCTTGTGATTCAACCATTTCCAGACAAAAATCCTCAAGCATGCCTTCAGTTTGATTATTTGGCATGAACCAAAAACCGAGGGTTGGAAGAGATTCCGTACCTGGAACGATTGTTCCGTCTTGATGTGGAAAATCTGGGAATTCGTAGTCTGGATAGTTCTTCGATAGTTTAGCTTTGATACTCGTCCAGCGACGTTCAATACCAGTGTCAGCATCAACAACAACGCCTATTGCTTCTGGTGGGGTTGCTGATTGAATCAGTGCATTTAACCGCCTCAAAATTCGATCTTTGTCGCCACCACATTCATAAATTCCAAACGTGTGCGGTACCTGATGTTGCCCACATAGCGCCATGATGACGTGGCAATCATTCACCCCTTCGACTAAAAGCACTTTGGAACTTTCCTCTTTACAGGGTTTCCCTTGACTCGACATTACCGAACCTCAACTTCCGTCTCTAAAGAGTCGGCTAAGGTTTCGCACGAATACAAAGTTGTCGTTACCCGCCCATCTGGTTTGAGGTTTAATCGGAAGAAGTTCCCAAGCTCTTCATTTTCCTCCCAGGCTTCACCAAATGCCCGCACGCAATCGCGACTGTGGGTTGTAGCAAATATCTGCACGTTCAATTTTTCCGCTAATTGAAAAACCGCCTTCCAAATCTCTGGCTGTATGGACCAATGCAGGCCATTCTCAAACTCATCAATCAGTAAAATTCCGTTTTTGGCATTTACCAGTGCCAATGCGATATGGAACAGACGGACTACACCGTCACCTAAGCTCCTTAAAGGCAACGGTTCTGAGACATTATTCTTTTTCACGATAGGAATTCGGGCTTCGGTACGCCCCATGAGGTTCTTTCTAACAAAAGAAATCCCACTTATATCTGGTTCAATAAGGTGAAGGCAAGTTACAACCTCTTTTGCAAGTGGAGTTAAATCAATTTCACCCCATAACATTTCTAATTTTTCATTTGTCAGATTACTCGTTGGAACCTCTTCAATTGAATACCTTATGGATTTTTCCAAAAAAGCGAAATTACGGTGATAATCGCTTGCCTCAAGAAACGGGTTGCGATCAAGCTGAAAAATCCTTCTGATACTTTCTTTTTCCTCAGCAACTAAACAAATCTCAACATCTGTAAAGTCAGGGGGAAGATCTTTAAGCTGAAACTCTTTGCCGAAAAGACTGCTTGGAAGATTATCTGGTAGGCTGATCAGCTTTGTGACATAAAGATTCAATGAATTCGTCTCTTTAGATGACAAAGGGCCAATAATTATCCCCTCTTTATCTAACCCAGGAAAACGATGGTTATAGAAAAGGTGACGCATTGGGTTGATCCAAACGGTCCCATCTATTTCCGTTTCAGGAAGTTTCCCTTGCCAGTTTTCGGTGCGGGTCCTGACAAGGCTGGCCAACATATCTGGAGCCCCGCCACTTGCATACAGCTTTACCGCTTCAAGAAAGGTGCTTTTTCCAGAATTATTGCGGCCAACGATCAGATTCAACCGGCTTAACTTCTTGACTTCAAGATGTTTAAAAAGCCGAAAGTTTTTGATCAGAAATGAGTCGAGCATACTGCGTACCAACCTTTGAATGCAAAAAAGATCAAAGTTTTGGAGTCCCTTGGGTTTCGATCCAGCGCCCATCCGGGCGCAAACCATTCGCGGCTTGCATTCCGGTGGGTGCGCCTCAAAGCCGCCCTGCCCACCGGCTACTTTCCACCGCCCTGCGGGCGAAAACCAATCCTTCCCAGGGTGAAGAATCAAATTCCATCCCTGATTTATGGGGACTTGTACCAAGTCTTTCGCCCGTCTTCTTCATCCCATTTTCTTCAGCCCCGAGCTTGCGAGTCTTTAGCCCCAAGCCCCAAGCCCCTTCTTCAGCCCCGAGCTTGCGAGCCTTCAGCCCTTAGCCCCAAGCCCGATGTCTTCCGCCCCAAGCCCGATGTCTTCCGCCCCAAGCCCGATGTCTTCCGCCTACTTCTCCGGTCGGAACAGGCTTCCGGCGATGCGGGTGCCGATTTCACGTGGAACGAGCCGGTTTGACTGAGCCATCAGGTAGTTGGTCATCCCCGAAATAATGTGGCTGCGTTTCGCTTTCAAGCCACGCAGGGCAGTTCGGACGACATCATCCGGCGTTTGCATGGCGGTGCGTTCTTTGACCCCGGCGACATCAAAAAACTCAGTCGCGGTTGTTCCTGGACACAGCGCCATCACTGTCACGTTGTGATGGCGGTATTCTTCCCACAACGCTTCGGAAAAACTCAGGACAAAGGCTTTGGTGGCCGAATAGGTGCCCAGATACGGCACGGCTTGAAAAGAAGCCGTCGAAGCCACGTTGATCACCGCGCCGCCTTTGCGCTCGACCATTCCGGGCAAATAGCGGTAGGTCAATTCCATCAACGTTGTGATATTGAGCTGGATCATTTCCAGGTTGCGTTCAAGTGTGGTATCCAGAAACGCTCCTCCAATTCCGAATCCAGCATTATTGATCAAGATATCCACCTGCCAGCCGCGCCGGGTGGTTTCGTCAAAAAGTTCTTTCGCTGCAGCCGGTTGGGATAAATCTTTGGCAATGACGTCCACTTTGATGCCGTGGCGTCTGGTTAATTCATCAGCCAGGACACGCATTTTATCTTCCCGGCGTGCGACCAGAATCAAATTGGCTTTTTTCTCAGCCAGTTGTTCAGCAAAACACTTCCCAATACCAACTGAAGCGCCAGTCAACAACACAGTCTTTCCTTGAAAGGAATCCATAGATTTTTCCTCTTTCGGAGTGCGGCGACTTGACGCCGCTTTCAAAGGACTTTGGATCGAAAATATGCAATCGTGTGCGCCAACCCTTCGTCAAGCGGAATGGTCGGCGACCAGTCAAGCTTCTCTTTGGCCAGTGAAATGTCTGGCCGACGGCGTTGAGGGTCGTTGACTGGCAATGGTCGCAAGGCGATTTTTGAAGAGGAGCCCGTCATCGCCAGGACTTTGTCAGCCAGCTCGCGGATGGTGAATTCGCCCGGATTGCCCAAATTAACCGGTCCGATGAAATCCGGCTGGCTCATCATCCGCACCATGCCGTCAACCAGATCAGAAACATAACAAAATGAACGGGTTTGATTGCCTTCACCATACATGGTCAAGTCACTGCCACGAAGCGCCTGACAGATGAAGTTACTCACCACCCGACCATCATTTTCGTGCATATAGGGGCCGTAAGTGTTGAAAATACGGATGATCCTGATATCTACGCCATTCTGGCGGTGATAATCCATCATCAATGTCTCAGCCACGCGTTTGCCTTCGTCATAATTGCTGCGCGGGCCAACCGGATTGACGTTTCCCCAGTAGTCTTCGCGTTGTGGATGTTCCAACGGGTCACCATACACTTCTGACGTTGACGCCTGCAAAATCCGCGCTTTCACTCGTTTCGCCAGTCCCAGCATATTCAAAACCCCAAGCACATTTGTCTTGATGGTCTTGATTGGGTTGGCCTGATAGTGAACCGGAGAAGCCGGGCAGGCGAGGTTGTAAATCTGATCAACTTCGACCAGCAACGGGTCAACAATGTCATGTCGAATCAATTCGAAGTTCGAATGACCTACCAGTGCCTGCACATTGCGTTTGCTGCCGGTATAAAAATTGTCGGCACAAATGACTTCGTGGCCGTCATCGAGTAATCGCCGACAGAGATGCGTTCCAATAAAACCGGCGCCGCCGGTGACAAGAATTCGGTTTATAGGTCAGGGTTCAGGGTTCAGGGTTCAGGGTTTTTAAAAGACAAAGGACGAAAAGGACAAAAGGGACAAAAAGGACGAAAATAAATCTGAATGCAACCTCCATAAACTTGTTTTTTTAGCCCTCAGCCCTTAGCCCCAAGCCCTGTTTTTTCAATCCGGGACCTCTTTAAAATTTCATCTGCTTCAAATATTCGCGAAATTCCGGCCCCAGGTCAGGCCGCTTGAGGGCATATTCGACGGTGGCAATCAAAAAGCCAAGTTTGTCGCCGGCATCGTGGCGAATCCCTTCAAATTCATAGGCATACATCGGCTGTTCCTTGAGCAGAAGGCGCATAGCGTCAGTGAGCTGAATTTCACCGCCAGAACCGCGCGGCGTCCGTTCGAGAGCTGAGAAAATCTCGGGTGTCAAAATATAGCGGCCAATGATGGCCAAATTCGAAGGGGCCTGGTCAGCCGGTGGTTTCTCAACCATATCACGGATTCGATAGGTTCGCTCACTCACCGCCTCAACATCCAGCACCCCAAACCGCGAAATGGCGGGGCCTTCGACGCGGGTGGTACTGATGATCGAATGACCATAGCGCTCATAAGTTGAAACCAGTTGTTTCAGGCATGGGGTTTGGGAATCAATGATGTCATCGCTCAAAATGACGGCAAAGGGCTCGTCTCCGATCAACTCTTTCGCCACCAGTACCGCATGACCAAGGCCAAGTGCTTCTTTTTGACGAACATAGGCAACATTCACCATCCGCGAGACCGATTGAACTTCTTCCAGGAGCGCAACTTTGTTTCGCTCTCGAAGCGTGGTTTCCAGTTCAAATGAAATGTCAAAGTGGTCTTCAAGCACGTTTTTCCCACGCCCGGTGACAATGATGATTTGTTCGATGCCACTGGCCAGGGCTTCTTCAACTCCATATTGAATCAACGGTTTATCTACCAGCGGCAACATTTCTTTGGGTTGGGCTTTGGTGGCCGGCAAAAAACGGGTGCCAAGACCGGCAGCAGGGAAAACAGCTTTACGAATGCGCTTCATAGAGGGGGAAAGCTCCTTTGGTTCGATGTGGGAAAGCCTGAAACCTTGATGAGGGTTGTCGTTTTTCAGAAGTGGGATGAATGCCAAAATCCCGAGTGTATCCGCGCAAGCGACCTACCACACCTGGCACAGTTCAAGTGGAAAATGACCAAAGCAACGCTAGCGATACTGGAAGGTGATGGTGGTGGAGACTTTGACGGGTTTGCCATCCTGGAATGTGGGTTGGAATTCCCATTCTGCAGCCGCATTGACAGCCGGTGGATGGAGGTGTGGAGGACCGTTGCGTGGTCTCGCCATCTCAACCAATCCATCTTCTGAAATCAGGACTTCAACCACCACATCTCCTTTTCGTCCAAACCATCGAGCAGCCAGCGGGTAATCTGACTCAACCCGGCGAAGAACTTTCCCAGCCATTTCCAGTTCGGATTTTTGAATGATAGGTGACGAATTGGTGACCGTGACCTGACCTGAACGATGGAATTCAGTTGCCCCAGGTGGTAAGGCTGGACGCGGAGGCGGTGGGCCCATCATACGTAGCGCCAAACCACCGGCCACAATCAGCACACCGATTCCAATCAACCAGGATCGAGGCACTGTCTTCCACCATCGAGTCACGGATCTGGTGTCAGATACAACGGGAAGTACGGTCGGTTGAGCCGGAATAAGGGTGGTGCCAGTTGGACGTGCCGGGGCTGATATATCTGATTGAGGGGCAATTGGGCCAAGGGGGTCAAACACGGTCTCAGCCGTTGAAAGACCTTCAGCGGTCTTATTTCCCGCTTTGGTAACCGCCACTGGTGAAACTTCCTGACCCCCGGTCGAAGATGACGGGACAAACAGCCTCATCGAAGCCGGTTGCGGACGATCTTCATAGGGTATGTTTTGGAGATTGAGACTGTGTGCAACCAATCGGAGATGTCGTCGCAAATCTCTGGCTGAAGCTGGTCGGCTGGCGGCTTTGAGAGATAAGGACTGGTGCAAAATTTCGGCAAGGGGAAGTGGGACGATTGGGTTGATCTCGCTGGCAAGTTGAAGCGGATCAGACTTTTCTCCGACGATGGTCATCGCTCTGGTTAACGCATCAACTGGCGCTTTTCCAGTCAATAAATGGTAAATCGTTGCTCCAAAAGCAAATAAATCACTTTGCGGATCAGTCCCGGTTCCCTGGATTTGCTCAAGCGGCGCATATGACAGCGTAAAGGCCATAATGCTCCCAACCCCTGTGGTCATCTCTGAGAGCGAGCGATGTCCTTTCGCCAGACCGAAATCAAGCAGAAAAATATTCCCAGTCTCAGTCAATTTGATGTTGGCTGGTTTGATATCTCGATGAATCACCGGTGGGTCCTGGCTATGCAGATATTCCAGGGCATCCAGTAACCCATCTGCCCAGCGTAAGACCTGCTCCACCTGAAAAGATCCACCATTGATCGCCAGCAACTGCTCAAGGTTCTTGCCGGAAATAAACTGCATCACCAGGAATTGCCCCTGGTCATCCGAGAAATGGTCACTGACCACCGGAAGCGCCTGGTGATGGAGTCGAGCCAGCAATTTGGCTTCGCGTTCAAATGCCCGTCGCAATTCTTCTTGAGAAAAGAAAGTTTCTTTCAGCGCGACAATCGAATCCAGGCGCTCGTCTTTCGCCTCATACACCGCGCCCATTCCGCCCTCCCCAAGCGAGCGAATGATGCGATACCGGTTTTGGAGCAGCGAACCTGAAGTCAGCATAACGGGCGAAAGAGTGAGGTGGTGAAGCAGCGAAGTAGTGAAGTAGCAAGTCGTCAGAAAGAGTGAGTCGCGAGTAGCGAGTAGTGAGTCGTCAATCCATCACAGATTGAATTGAACCCCTGGTCTTTCAGTTCCAGGCAATCAGCAAAGAAAAATTTTTGAATACTTCACATTGGAAGTACTTTTTCTGACGACTCGCTACTCGCTACTCGCTACTCGCTTTTTGAGCGCCACTCGCTCATCAAGTTATACCATTTTGGAATGAAGTGATCGTATTAGAAAACAGTCAAGTAATTCAATCAATTGAAGTTAGTGAACTACTGACTACGATCTACTGACTACAAACTGGTATTAGCTGGCAAACCATCCAATTGGCCGTTCGCTCAGATCAACCCAGACACTCTTGGTTTGGGTGTAGAGTTCCAGCGCATGGATTCCCATTTCACGACCATAACCTGATTGCTTATAGCCGCCAAATGGAATCGCCGCATTGAACATGTTGTAGGTATTGATCCAGATTGTCCCGGCTTTGATCGTGCGGGCAAACCGATGCGCGCGCTTGATATCGCGCGTCCAGAGACCAGCGGACAATCCATAAATTACGTCATTGGCCTGTTTGACCAGGTCTTTTTCATCCTTGAAGGTCAGCACCGAGACCACCGGCCCAAAGATTTCTTCCTGGGCGACGCGCATCTTATTGTTGACATTGCTCAGGATCGTCGGTGAGAAGAAATACCCTTTGGCCAGCACTTCATCGTCAGGTGAAGCACCACCAGTGACAACGGTTGCCCCTTCTTCGCTGCCAATATCAACATATTTCTTGATCCGGTTGAGTTGTTCACGCGAAACCTGCGGTCCCATATGGGTCGCTTTGTCGAGTGGGTTGCCAACCCGGATGGTTCTGGCGCGAGTGGCTAGTTTTTCGACAAATTCATCGTGAATGCTTTCTTCAACAAACAGGCGTGAACCGGCAGTGCAGACCTGTCCCTGATTGAAGAAAATGGCAAACAGGGCACCTTCCACGGCGTGATCCATATCGGCATCGGCAAACACAACATTTGGTGCTTTGCCACCCAGTTCAAGCGAAACCCGTTTCAGATTTGAGCGGGCAGCCGCTTCGGCCACCAGTTTGCCGACTTCAGTGGAACCGGTAAATGCCACTTTATCAACATCCATGTGTGAAGACAGTGCGGCCCCGGCGGTTTCGCCAAAGCCGGGAACAATATTGAGCACGCCTTCCGGCAAACCAGCTTCAAGGAAAATTTTGCCCAGTTCCATCGCTGAGCAGGGTGTTTGTTCGGCTGGTTTGAGCACAATCGTGTTCCCAGCGGCCAGTGCCGGGGCCAATTTCCAGGCGGCCATCAACAACGGGAAATTCCACGGAATAATTTGTCCGCAGACGCCGACGGGCTCGCGGAGCGTGTAGTTGAAAAAGCTGTTGTTGATCGGAATCGTGTCACCCTGGATTTTCCCGGCCAGGCCAGCGAAATATTCAAAATTTTCAATGGTTTGCGGAATATCAACATAGGTCGTTTCGCGCAAGGTTTTGCCATTATCGAGCGTTTCGAGTTCAGCCAGCTCCTTGGCGCGGTCCGTAATAATTTGGGCTGCTTTATAGAGGATTTTCCCGCGCTGATGCGGGGTCATCCGGGCCCAGGGGCCGCTTTCAAATGCCCGGCGGGCCGCCGTGACAGCCAGGTTGATATCTTCGGCCTCACCTTCAGCCACGTGGGCCAGGACTTCACCGGTTGAAGGGTTCAACGATTCAAAGGTGCGCCCTGAGACGGCATCCACAAATTTGCCGTCAATCAAGAGCTGGTATTTGCGTGGTGTGGATTGGTCCGATGACGAAATTTTAACTTCAGGGGTTGACATATGAGGGGAACTCCTTGAATGACTGTGCCTGGGTCCAAACACAGGTTTGAATAGATTTTCAGCCCGTGACTCAAAGGCTCGCGGTCAGAAATTTGAGGTTAAACAATATGTATGGAG
This sequence comes from Acidobacteriota bacterium, assembly GCA_016208495.1. Lineage (NCBI taxonomy): Bacteria > Pseudomonadati > Acidobacteriota > Acidobacteriota bacterium. The sequence goes on from JACQXX010000078.1 coordinate 49,148, forward strand.
GGGATCCTTGTGGTGAAATTGCGACTTTATATGCCATTCTTCCAGCAATGTGAAGCCATTCACACCCCGAACCAATAAACAGCCACAACCTGAAATCAATCGGAAAGGAATTTTTTGCGTGTCTGACCAACGAACTCAAGCTTATCTGTATGATCTGTATGTTGCACCGCTCTGGCGAGAGCGCTTTGATCAGTTGTTTATCGAACAAGTTGGGCTTCCAACCGAAGGGCAAATGCTGTTATTGGAATGCGGTACAGGTGGATTGGCACTTGAAGTTGCCGCCGCTTTAAAAGATACTGGCACGGTCGTCGCCAGTGACCAGGATCAAGACATCCTGGAACTGGCTCGGGCCAAAGCCCTCGCCACCAAATTAGAGAATGTTCGGTTTGTTTCAAGCGGCGAAATTCAAACTGAATTCACGCCCCACACCTATGATCTGACGTTGGGAGATACCTCACTCCTGCCACCAAATCAGATCCAACCAATGCTCAACAATTTGTATCGCCCACTGGCAACTGACGGCACGGCAATTCTTTATGCCATCACCCGTGGGAGTTTCGACGAGTTTTTTTCGATCTACTGGGAAGCCTTGTTTGAGTGTGGTCTGGCTGAACAACTGCAACCACAACTGGAGCAGGTCTTAAACCTCTATCCAACACTGGAAGATATCGAGGGCTGGGCTACATCAGCCGGATGGAAAAATGTGCAGGTGGTTTTGGAAAATGAAGAATTCACCTTCGACACCGGAGAAGAATTTTTATCATCACCGCTCATTTCCAACTATCAATTGGAGAATTGGCTTGCAATTGTGCCCACGGCTGCCGAAATCACTCAGGTCAAACAGGCCATTGCCGCCATTATTGACCGTGACCGGGGTGAATATCCGTTTGATATCACCATTAAAGCCGCACTGGTCACTGGAAAACGAAACACGTAACCACCAAACCAAAAAACATACGCTCAGTCAAACACACGCACGATATTGATTTCATTGACGCCTGACCCCCTCTTCATCCACTTTTGACGGCCCCAAGGAGGATTTTATGAACGGGAGAAGTTTGTTTCTTACCTCTGGTCTTTGGGTAAAACTCTTTTGCCTGGTCTTTACCACAACATTGCTCTGGCTTCCGTCCGCGCTCGTGGCAGCCGACGACAAACCCACACTTCAACAGGTGGTTGATCGGCATAGGCAAGCTCTGGGCGGACCAGACCGACTCAGCAAAACCAAAACCAGGGTGGCACGGGGAAAAGCTGAGTTAATCCCAGGACGAAACTCTGGATTATCCCAAATGTCAGGGGAAGCCGTGTTTTATTCAAAAGCACCGAATAAGGTACGCATGGATTTTGTATTTGGTAGCTTTGGCGTCAAACGCGGATTTAACGGGACTGATGCCTGGATCAAACCCGCCCCGCCAGCCAGTGATAGTGCCATGACCAAAGCCTTTCTTTCTCTGCTCAAATCAGGTGGGTTGTTGCACGAAATCTCAGTCTATGATGGCTTGATCGAAGCCTTTCAACGTGAAAGCGAGCTCAAAATCAAAGGCAACAAAAAAATCAACGACGTTGAATCCTACCAGCTCGAACTGAAACAAACCGATGTGACGCCCAAATTGTTTGTGGATGCCATCAATGGGAACCAAATTCGGACCACATTTTCAGTTCTCTATAACCCGGCGGCATCTCCCGGTTCGGCGGCCCCGGTGAGTGGGAGCGGTGGTGGACTGATCGGTACCGCACCCATGTCTTCGTCCGGCGCATTTTCCGCTCCGACAGCCTTTAACATCGAACTCGACACCAGTGATTATCGCGATGTCAACGGAGTTAAGCTTCCACACGCCTATAGTGAGCGCCTCCCGTTTTACACCATTAAAGTCACGATTCTGAAATATGAAGAAAATGTCGAAATCAACGATGTGATTTTTAATTAGAAATTGGGCTGAAGAAATCGGGCTGAAAACTTCGGGCGGAAAACTTCGGGCGGAAAACTTCGGGCGGAAGACATCGGGCTTAGGGCTGAAGACTCACAAGCTCGGGGCTGAAGAAGTTGGGTAAAAGATTTTCTCATTTTCTTCAGCCCAATGTTTTCAACCCGTTTTCTTCAGCCCAAGCCCTGATTTTTTCAGCCCCACGCAAGTTCAGGTAGCGTCTCTCGCCGACCATCTGACTTTGTATCCCCTCACAACCAGTAAACACTATGGGTACCTGGCTTGGTTTCGCTGTGATTTTAATGGTGATTGCGGCCCTGTTTTGGTATGAACTTTCTGTCTATGGAAATCTTAAACTCCAACAGAAAGACAGCCCATCGGCCAAAGCTCGTTTTGGACGCCGCACCGTAGGGCTGATCCTGCTGCTGATCATATCACTTATGACCTTTTTCGGGTTGCAGCATCGCACGGCGTTTCCCTCGCCGATTTTTTTCTTATTCTATTGGGGCACCTGTTTGTTGTTGACCCTGATTTTGATTGTGCTGGCATTACTCGATACACACGCAGTCTTGAAACAAGCCATTGCGACTTATACCGACACCAACGAAGAAGAAAAGCGATTCCGTGAATTTATGGAAAAGCACGTTCGAGCAGAATCGAAAAAGGTGAACAAGACTTGAGTTCAGGGTTCTTAAAAAAGAACGAATGCTAAAAAATCAGGGGTGAATACAATTCCAATGTCACCCTGTCACTTTGTCACCTTGTCATTTGGTCACCCTGTCACTTTGTCACCTTGTCATTTGGTCACCCTGTCACTTTGTCACCTTGTCACCTTGTCACCTTGTCACCTTGTCATTTGGTCACCCTGTCACTCTGCCACCTCTTCCAATGACTCCATCTGCACCTTCAAAATCCGCTCGAACCTGGTTGTGGATCTACCTCTCAGCATTTTTGCTTCGGATGGCCAATAACTTTTTCGGAGTCTTTTCGCCAATTGGTGTCATTCCGGTGGCGGCTGATTCTTTTTTTCACATGCATCGCATCCGGTGGGCGACCGAGCATGGATTTCAGGTTCCAGATGTGGAGCGCTACCTGAATTTTCCAGTTGGGGCACATACTTACTGGCCGTATGGGTTTGACCTGGTGTATGCCGCAATGGCCCGTCTGGTGAGCCCGTTGCACCCGGATCCGTGGTGGACCGTTGCAACCGCATCGGTGGTCACACCACTCATCAGTGCCTTGACCCCTTGCCTGGTATTTGAAATCGGAAAAACACTTGGGGGTAAACGGCTTGGAATCTGGTCGGCATTCTTATGTGTGATCTTGCCGTCAATCACCATGACCGGCAGTATTGGCTATGTTGATCACCATGTGTTCGAATCCCTCTGGCTGGCGGTGTACCTGCTGGCCTACCTCAAAGCCCTCACGCTGCTTGATAGTCATCTGGTGAAGGCCCGCTGGCTGGCCCGTCTGGCTGGTGTCGCGATGACCGCTGGGGTTTTGTTTACCACTGTTCTGCCGATTCTCTTGCCTCTCCACACTGGTGTTGTCGTTTGCCAGATCGTGCGCGAATGGAGGCAATCAAATACGGCTGCAATTCGCCAACTGATTGAACTCAACAGCTTTGTGTATACAGCCTTCCTGTTGACGCTGCTGCCGTTTGTCACCCTGCCAATTGCCGAACCCAATGGTATCAATCCGGCACTCGTCTTCTCATGGGTGTTTGGGTTTGGGCTGGCCTGTACCGTGCTGGTCTTGCTCAACGTCTGGGGGCCGCAGACCAGTGGCAACCCGAGGCTTTCTGTTCGGTGGCGTTTCGGCGCCTGCCTGGTCGCTCTGGGATTGATGCTCTTTCGAACTGACCTGTCGTCCGCGCTTTCATTTCTCGAATATGGAATCGGCCACTTGTTGCGGGGTGATCCCTGGGTGGCAACCGTCCAGGAAAACCTTCCAATCTGGCATTTCCCAACTTCACGCATCTTCGGAATGTTTTCAGGGTTTGTCGTGGTTTGGCCAGTCGCAATTGGCCTGATGCTCAAACGGGGTTGGGAAAAATCGTCACCAGTGTGGGTTGTGGTGATCTTGGGAGTTTTTCAAGCCGGAATCACAATGTTACAGCTTCGGTTTTGTGGATTTGCCACCGTGACGTATGCCCTGGCCCTTGGGTATCTGCTAACAGCCGGGATTGATTGGCTTTATGTGCGATTTGACATCAAAGAAACCACAACCGTTCGTGAAGTCAAAGGACTGGCCTGTTTTGTCGGCGGTATTCTCTTATGGCTCGGAATGTTGTGGCCCATCCTGGCCAATGTCGTTTATCCATCAGCCTTTATTGGCAGTGTCAGTCCAATGTTCTTTCGTCTGTTCCCTACCTTGCAATGGATAAACCACCATACACCGCCTGTTTCCCCGAAAGCTGATGCGACCACTGACTATTGTATTGCGGCAGATTGGGTCGTGGGTCACTGGATTGTCCTGATGGGGAACCGTCCGGTGCTGGCTTCGCCAATGGAACATACTCAATCACACCGCGAAGGCATTCATGACGGTGCCGCAGCCCTGATGTTGCCGCCCGAAGCAGCCTTTCACGTCATGGAGCGCCGTCGAATCCGATATCTTCTGGTCACGGATATTCAGGTAACGACTTTTCTTGAAGCCGCTTACTGGGATCTGGCCACCAACCAGATTACATTCCCGCATTCACAAACCGAAATGATTCGGCAGGCACTTTATTTTCGATTACTGCACGATGCGATTCCGGCCAATGATCCAGCAGCGAGGGTGCTCCGTCATTTACGGCTTGTTCACGAAGCCCTATCAGCAGGTGAAAAAATCCCCTATGCCCGCCTGTTTGAAAGGGTTCCAGGAGTTGAACTGTCTGGAACCACCCAACCAAATGCTGAAGTTCGATTAACCGCTCAGCTTTATACTCCCAATGGACGCCTCATTGCTTACACCGATACTGTGACGGCTGATGCAACTGGGAAATTTCAGGTGGTTGTCCCCTATGCGGCAGGTCAACAGGCCCATTCCGAAATTCGAATGCTGACCCCATACAAAATTGAATCTGCCGGGAACCAAAGTGTGATTGTGGTGACTGAAGCAGAGATACTTTCCGGTGCCAAACGGGAAGTGAATTGGAATGAAAAAACCTTTTAGTGGTTAGTGGTCAGTGGTCAGTGGTTAGTTCTTGGTGGTTAGTGGTTAGTGATGTCAGTGAAGAGTTGAAGCCGTTTTGGTTCTCAGCCCACAAAGTGGGCGCCGGCTCGTAGCCCAGGGCGAGTCTTCGAGCCCTGGGAATTCGGGTCATTTCCCACCTTTTCCCCGCCCGGCCAGCCGCCGTAGGCGGCGGCTGGCCGGGCGATGGTGAGGAGGCAACGTTTTCCCAGGGTTGCACCCTGGGCTACGAGCCTTTCACCCGCTTCGCGGGTTCAAATCCGCTCATTTTTTCAACTCTTAATCTGGCATTAGTGGTTAGTGGTTAGTGGTTAGTAATTGGGGCTTGGGGCTTTGGAACCATACCTTCGAAGAACCAAGAACCAAGAACTAACCACTAACCACTAGCCACTAACCACTAACCACTAACCACTAGCCACTAACCACTAACCACTAACCACTAACCACTAACCACCGACACCCATTGCCTGAAAGCTTGCATCCAACCGATTGTCTCCGTACACTTTCAGCTTCTCAATCACTATTCCATCTAACTACAACTTATTGTTTTTAAACCGGTTATCTCACACATTCGTGTTTTTCAGTATTGAAGGTCTGCTATGAAAACCTGCCCTGCCTGTAATCATCAATTCGAAGACACACTTAAATTTTGCCCTAATGACGGAACAGCACTGGCTTCACCAGATACAATTCCCTCAACCATACCAAATAACCCGAAGGAAACTGATTCTCTGGTTGGCAAATTGATTGCCGGACGCTACCAAATCCTGGCCAAGCTTGGCGAAGGCGGAATGGGCGCTGTCTACAAAGCCGAGCAGACGATGATGAATCGAACCTGTGCCATCAAAATCATGAATCCGGCTTACACTCAGGATCACGATGCTGTCAGCCGCTTTCATCGCGAAGCCCAGATGTCGAGCAAGCTTGATCATCCACATGCCATTCATATTTATGACTTTGGCAATACTGAAGACGGACTGCTTTATCTGGTTATGGAATTTGTCGAAGGCCAGACCCTGTCCTCACTTCTGAAACAAAGCGGCCCGCTTTCCCTCGAACGCACCATGACGATTGCCCGGCAGGCAGCCGCCGCCCTCGAAGCCGCACACAAACTTAACATCGTGCATCGTGACCTCAAACCCGACAACATTATGATTGCCCAGCGTGACAACAGCGACTGGGTTAAGGTTCTGGATTTTGGAATTGCCAAAGTATCTGGTGAAGACCACCGCTGGGACGTCACCAAAGCCGGAATGGTCATTGGGACGCCGCTTTATATGTCGCCGGAACAACTTTCCGGGGATCGCCTGGATCCACGCTCAGATATCTATAGTTTTGCGCTGATTTTGTATCAGATGCTCACCGGCGGACTGCCTTTCACAGGTGACAATGCCCAGGCCGTCATGGTCAAACGTCTGACAGAAACGCCGCTTCCAATGACAACGGTCAATCCACGAGTCAGTATTTCAATCACGGTTGAAAATGCCATTCTGCAAGGGTTAGCGCGAAATCGGGACCATCGTCCCTATGACGTTGGCACCTTCCTGCAATTGCTCGAACAAGCCATCCGAACCACATCTCCATCGGCCTTTGCTGGAACGATTCAATATGTGGCCCAACGCGGCGACACCAATCCAATCAACCCGGCGGAAACACACGTGACAGGGGCAAAAGGCCCATCAGCAGCACCTTCATACAGCCCAGCGCCGGCAATTGACCACACACCGCCAACTCCAGGACAACCACAACCGCCGGTTCAGCCAAGTGGGGTATCAAACAGCGGAATGCCACCGATTCCAACTATTCCTCAGCCCCAAAGTACACCAGGACAGGCATTTGGGGCACCACCTGTTCCACCAGGATTTGGGTATCACCCAGGCCCACAATCCGGCCAGGGTTTGGGATCCCCACATAGTGGAGTTCCACCGCAACCGCCACCGGCTCCGCCACCGCCAGCCCCGCGAAAAAGCTACGCCGGGTTGATTATTGGACTCCTGCTTGTATTTGCCGTTCTTGGAATCGGTGGGGTATGGGGAGTCTGGAAATTTGTGTTAAACAAAGAGCAGCCACCAGTTGTCGCCACTGATCCCAAACAACCAGACACCAAACCGACGACACCATCTGGAGATTCCAAACCAACCACCGACAATCCGACCCGGCCCACGACTCCGGAAAAACCGACTGTCACCGCCAATCCAGCCACTGGAGATGAAGCCGCAGCCAAAACCAGCTATGACCAAGGGCTCAAACTGGCCAAAGAAAACAAGCTGTCAGAAGCCATCACCAGGTTTCAGGAAGCCGTTAAAGCCAAGCCTGATTATGGCGAAGCTCATCTGGCCCTGGGCACCGGGCTGTTTGCACTCCACCAAATTCCGGAATCAATTGACGCCTATACTCAGGCGATTCGCTATGTGACCGATGCCGACAAAAAACATAAAGCCCACTATGGACGGGCACTTGGTCAATGGGAATCAAAAGAATTTACTGCAGCGGCACAAGATTTCAAAACCGCCTATGAAAACAAGCCAACTGAACAGGAATTACTTGTTTATCAAGGGTTTATGCTCCAACTGGCCGGCAATGCAGACGAGGCCAACACGGCTTATGATACCTATTTGCAATCCAACAAAATCGGAAAGTTTGCCCGCTATGCCAGACTGTGTCGTAGCGGCAAAGCCAAACCTCCAGCAACCCTAAAGGAATTTGACAGCTACCCGTTGGACTAAATTAGGGTTCAGGGTTCAGGGTTCAGGGTTCAGGGTTGTTGAGTATCATTAAATCGTATACAGGAAAGTATCATAAATTGTATACACCGTTATATATCAAGGAAATGACCCGGATAAAAGATTAACCAGAAAAATCGTGCGGAGTTGA